>JAJFUN010000109.1 GCA_021372375.1 Pelosinus sp.
TTCTTCAATTTCATGAGTTCGTCCCCGGGTCATCAGATCAAGCACCGCTTTTTTAGGTGCTTTGTTTTCATAAAGCACCTTAAATATTTCTTCGGTGATCGGCATTTCTATTTGATACCTTTGGGCCAGCTGATGCGCGGCCACGGTAGCCCTAATGCCCTCTACCACCATTTTGCTCTCAGTTTCAATTTGCTGCATAGTTTTTCCCTCAGCTAGAAGAATTCCGGCGCGACGATTGCGGCTATGCCGGCTGGTACAGGTTACCATCAAGTCACCAATTCCAGACAGTCCGCTAAAGGTAGAAGCATGTGCGCCCATGGCAACTCCCAAACGGGTAATTTCCGCAATTCCTCTGGTCATTAACGCGGCTTTGGTATTATCACCGTACGAAAGTCCTTCCGCAATGCCGGCGCCAAGCGCTATGATATTTTTTAGCGCACCGCCTAGTTCCACACCAATAATATCAGGATTTGTATAGACGCGAAAATAGGGCAGCATCAATGCATCTTGTACCTGCTCGGCAATGCTGCGACAAGCTGCACCAATTACAGAGGCGCTAGGCTGCCTTAAACCTACTTCTTCGGCATGATTGGGACCTGAGAGTACCGCAATACGATTTTTATGATTCGGCAGAGTTTCCCCGATTACGTCTGACAAGCGTTTAAGTCTACTTAGTTCAAACCCTTTGGCAGCACTAACGATAATGGCCTCAGCCGAAAGTGCACCTGAGAGGTTTTCAATAGTTTGATGAACGGCATGCGAAGGTGTCGTAATAATTATAATTGCCGCTTTATGAGCGGCCTTAACTAAGTCATTAGTAAAAGTAATGTTGGGGGCTAATTTGACACCAGGCAAATAATCAGTGTTTTCGTTAGTTTCAGTTAATGCCGCAATCAGTTTGTCATTTCTTGCCCAGAGCACAACTTCGTGGTTTTTCTGTGCCAGCATACTGGTAATTGCAGTTCCCCAGCTGCCCGCACCAATTACAGCGATTTTCATTAACCATTACTCCTAAATATTATTTGATTTTTAATTCTTCGCCATGTAACAGACGTATGATATTGGCTTTATGCCTAATGATTACAAATGCTGCGGCCAGTACGCCAAAATATAAGAATTCACTTTTTTCTCCCAAGAGATACATCAGCATCGGCACTAAAGCGGCCGCGATAATTGAGGCTAAGGAAACATAGCGCGTGAAATAAAAAATCAGAGCCCAGATAATAAAAATAATTACAGTTACTTTCGGCACAATCATGGCAATTACTCCAAGCCCTGTAGAAACACCACGACCTCCCTTAAACCTTAGAAACAAGGACCAATTATGACCGGCCATAGCCGCAATGCCTCCTGCCAGCAAGGCAAAAGGCTCACCTACTATGGCGCTGCCTAAATATACGCCGATTACACCTTTCAGTGCATCGGTAAGAAAGACGCCTAGCGCCGGGCCTAGTCCTAAGACCCTGTACGCATTTGTTGCGCCGATATTTTTACTGCCATATTCTCTTAAATCAACATTTTTTAGCCATTTACCAATTAAGAGGCCATTTGGAATAGAGCCAATAAGATAACTTAGCAGTATAACAAAGCTATAGTTCATTTTCTCACCCTCTAAGGAAAATCTTTCTATAATTAACTATTAATCATCATCTTTTTCATTGCGGCCGCGTACCACTAATTTCAAAGGAGTACCCTCGAACCCAAAGCTTTCTCTAAGTTTATTTTCTAAGAAGCGCAAATAGGAAAAGTGCATAACTTCCGGATCGTTTACAAAGAAAATAAAAGTAGGCGGCTTAACGGCAGGCTGGGTCGCAAAATAGATTTTTAATCTTTTGCCGCGCTCAGCCGGCGGCGGATTGATGGCTACCGCATCTTCAAGAACCTGATTGAGCACACTGGTGCTGACCCGCATGGCATGCTGCTCTGCGGCAAATTTAACTACATCAAACACGCGATGTACCCGCTGTTTTGTAAGGGCCGAAATAAACAAGATTGGCGCATACTGCATAAAGGCAAGTTCACTGCGGATGCTTTCAGTAAAGCGAAGTGTGGTTTTATCATCCTTTTCCACTAGATCCCATTTGTTTACAACTATAACAATGGCTCTACCGGCTTCATGGGCATAGCCAACGATTTTTTTATCCTGCTCGGTTACGCCATCAACTGCATCTAAGAGCATTACCACGACATCAGCCCGATCAACTGCACGCAGCGAGCGAATAACGCTATATCTTTCGACAGGCAGCTCCACTTTTGCTTTGCGGCGCATACCTGCTGTATCAATTAAAATAAAGTCCATACCGTCTTTCTTAAAGTGGGTATCAATAGCATCGCGGGTAGTACCTGCGATATCGCTGACAATGACACGCTCTTGACCGATAAGGGCATTAACCAGCGAGGATTTGCCAACATTAGGCCGTCCGATAAACGCAATTTTGATTTCGTCTTCGCGCTCTTCCACTTTCGCTTCTTCTGGTAAAAGCGTAACTAAGTTATCAAGCAAATCACCAATGTTCAAGGCATTAGCCGCAGAAATCGGCAGAGGATCGCCAAGTCCTAAATTGTAAAACTCGTAAATATTTGCTTCATCTTTTGGACTATCTACTTTATTGACTACCAAAAGGACAGGCTTACGTGTATTTCTCAGAATATGTCCGACTTGCTCATCGGCTGCAGTAATACCTGTTTTGGCGTCAACAATAAACATTATGGCATCAGCTTCTTCAATAGCCAGCTGAGCCTGCTGGCGCATCGCGGTCAAAATTTTATCAGTTGTTTCAAGTTCAATGCCGCCTGTGTCAATCATGGTAAAGCTCCGGTTTAGCCACTGGGCGTCAAGATAGATCCGGTCTCTCGTTACGCCCGGCATATCTTCGACAATGGATACTCTTTTTTGCCCTATATAATTAAATATTGTTGATTTGCCCACATTCGGCCGGCCGACAATGGCTACAATTGGTTTACTCATTTCTATCACCTATATTCATATAATTTTCAAAGCTCAGCAAAAGGTCATGAAGCTCAGCTGCCGAGTAAGCCGCGCGCACAGGAATCTTGAGACTTTCTTCCATTTTGTCTAGTGATGTATTATCTAAAAATATTTCTTCTCCCTTACGCAAGGCTACGCCCGGCACAATGATACCTGAACGCTGTCCGGGAAGATTAACGGCTTTGTCGATAATATCCTGTCCGGTTAAGAGTCCGGTGACAGTTATTTGTGAGCCAAAAAATTTATTTTCTACTGGCACTATGCGGATAGTAAGATTAGGAACGTTTAATTTATTTACTAAAGGCGTTAAAACCTTTTCGGCCGAAAGACCGCAAACTATATCTAGATAGCAAGGCTTGGCATATGCTTTGGACGCTTTTTCCTTTGCTGCTTGCTGCCATTCTTCGATAAAGCTGCGAACAATCCCAATGCCATTTTCAAGCTGGGGAAATCCGTCGTAAAAGTCATAATCCGGTATAGGATAATCGGCGGCCAAATAAAATTCATCGGCTAAATAGACAAAGGAACTGCCGGATTTTTCACGGAATTTTTTTTGCCAGCCGGAAACTGTCTCAATAACCTTTTGAGCCTGAGCTGCAGTAAAGCCATTAATTGCAGCGCAATTCTCCCGATAACGAGTTAGACCGACTGGTACAATAGCAGCCGAGAGTACATTAGGCCCCAAGGCATATAAGTCAGTAATAGTTTTTTCTAATTCTTGTCCATCATTAAACCCCGGACACAAGACAATTTGGGTATGAACTTCGATATCATGTCCAGTTAGTTCTTTTAACTGCTCGTATATCTTTCCTGCTGCTTTATTGCCCAGCATTTTCACGCGCAAGGCAGCATTTGTAGTATGTACTGATACATAAAGCGGCGATAAATGTTCGCGATAGATACGCGCCATATCCTTGCGCGTGCTATTGGTTAAAGTCACAAAGTTGCCATATAAGAAAGATAAACGATAATCATCATCCTTCACATACAAACTTTCGCGCATATTAGGCGGCATTTGATCAACAAAACAAAACACGCAATTATTAGCGCAGCGCCTGATACCATCAAATACGGCACTTTCAAATTCCAGTCCTAATTCATCATCATAATCTTTTTCGAGCTCAATAATTTCCTGGGTTCCATTTGCCTTTTCCAGCAAAAGCTCCAGATTTTCTTCAGCCAGCGCAAAACTTAGCTCGATAAGATCTTTAGCGGACTGACCATTTACGGCTAAGAGCTTATCACCAGGTACAAGGCCTAGTTCCTCACCAATACTGTCTGGATGCACATTGGTAATAACAGCACTATATTTCAAATATTTCACCTCATCATAATATATTCCTCCATTTTATCATGATTTCCTAAAAATAATAACCCTTATACACGGTATTATAGAAAAATTTGTGCTATTTTTGTCTAATGCAAAAAAGAGTGATGAATAAATACATCACTCCACAGCAGCAGTATTTATTTAACTTTCATCTTGATCGTCCTTTTCTTTGCGATTTCGTTTCTTGGGGCCAAAGAAATTGGCAAATTCCGTAGAGGTAAACTGTTTTAGTTTACTTTTTGCTTCTTTTACACTGCCTGTGCTCAAAAACAAAAAGGCAGCGCTGCCTAGTACAACTAAGCCAATAAGCCAGAAAGTCGATTTAGTGGAACCAGAAAAACCAGTCTCAGTTGTGCCGACGCCTGCGGCGCCTTCTTGATTTGCCGCACCCGCCGAAGTCTTACCTAAAATAGTTGGAACCACATCGGCAAACAGCGCAATGCCTTTTTCTGCTGAAGCACGATCATTAGTATGTGCGCCTACTTCCAGCAGCATGGATCGCGGATATAAATCCTGGTTATAATCACCGCCTTTAGCAAAGAATATCCCTTTAATTAATCCTGGATGCTGCTGGTCAGCGGCAGCTTTAATTTGCATGGCATAATCCTCAATTTGCTTGCCAGTAGGTCCGTACTTTCCTACAACTAATTGCACCTTGCTAACATCCTGTCCATTAATGCTGGTTTTGTATACTTCCGGCGGCACAGCATCACGATGCACATCAAAAATGGCATTAGGCTGCTGTTTTAAGAGCTCCATGACCGTACGACGGGAGCGTTCATAGGCCATATCATCATGCGGATCATGTTTAGCCATAGAGTGAACTACTTCAAGACCTTGGGCCTTGAGGGCACTAGCAAAGGCATCGCCGACTTTATAAATGCCGCCGTCGCCTAAAATACTTTCTTTACCATCAGTGGGTACGTAAGACTCATCAGAATGGGTATGATAAATTGCCACTTTTCCGCTGTCTTGTGCGTTAGCGACAGAAACCCCCAAAAGTCCTGCGTAATTAAAAGTATTGCCCGGCATGTATAGTGACATATTTACATCCCCAATAAAGCGGGCTTTTGCGGTATTTCCTGCTACGGAAATTACTTCATAGCGCTTATTTTCGGCAGTAAGACATTGATCGCCGACTTTTACCTGCCACCCGGTAATATATACGATATTTCCCGTTTCATCGATAATATTAAAATAACTTACCTCTGCCGCAAAGGAAATAGGCGCAAAAAGCATCATGCTGCATAACAAGATAAAGGCTATACTAAAAATTCTTCTATTCATGCTTTTCACCTCGTTTGTCATTTGCCTGAAGCTGGGACGCGGCCTCTTTTTTCTTTAACTCTTTAGCGGCTAGCTCCTTACTGAATTCATACAAACCTTCTGGACGATGCGGGCCAAGAACCGGGCCGCCCTGGAGCTTTTCACGGGTTTCGCCGACAACCTCAGCAATCATTACAGCAATGATACCAGCCATCATGACAACATCAAATGCCCCTGCACCGCCAATACTGACTGTACCTGGAATTCCTGCTCTGATAATAGTAAGCATATGTACTATATCACTGAGAATAATGCCAAGTACGCCGCCAATAAAGGCGCTGCGGCGGGAACGACCGGCCAAATAGGCAATTAGACCAGCTGCTGTGCCATATATAAGTTTAGGATCTAAAAACATGTTTTCCGGTTCATACGGCAAAAATCTTGAGCCTAAATATATGGTAAAGGCTACAAGGATTGAGGCTACTACCGCCCGAACCTTCTCACTAGTTTCATCAGCTTTGGCAATCAGCCAAAGGCATAAGAGGAGCGGTAGCAACGCTCCTCCCACATTAATGCTCATATCTATAGGGCTTCTCAGTAAAGGAATATTAATAAAACTTCCGGCAATAACAGCCGCAATAAATAATAGTGCCTGTTTGTCTGTTAAACGCATCCTGTCAAGAATCCGCTGCGCCACACCAAAATAGATTAAAACAGCTACAACAACCAATGCAATCATGCCAAATGGCATATTCATAAAAGTTCACCTCGTACATAAATTCTACTCTTCTCTTTCGTTTGTAGCTTGCCCTGTAATGAGGAGAATAATGCAAAAAACATGGCTAGCAGCCATGTTTTTTTCGCATTGCATAATGAGAAATATCGATACCGCGTGCTAATAGCCATTCGCGGCTATACCCTGTTATGACAAGCGGCGTTTCTCTTAACTCTTTTATATTCTTTGCACCGGTTAGCAGCATAAACTGCTTTATGTTTTGGATAAAGTCATTAAACCAGCTGATAAAAGCATCAGGCGGCTGATTTATAAGCCGCAAAAAGGGCGCGGCAATTCCCACCGCACTGCCGCCAATGGCTAGTGCTTTTATTGTATCAAGCGGTGTACGAATCCCGCCTGATACAATTAACGTGCCGTCTTTAGATAGTATACTCGCAGTTTCTAGCGCACTAAGCGCCGTAGGTATTCCCCAGCAAAGCGTTTCTAGGGGTAATGCTACATTTCGCCTGGCGGCTTCAATAGCCATAAAATTGGTACCGCCAAGTCCCCCAACATCAATTGCCTGCACGCCAGCTTCAATAAGGGCTTTAGCCTGTTCGCGGGCAATGCCGCAGCCTACTTCTTTTACAATTACCGGAACAGGGGACTTTTTTACGATTTTTTCAATGTTTTTTAAATAACCGGTAAAATTTCTGTCGCCTTCGGCCATGATAATTTCCTGCGCCGGATTTAAATGAAGCTGCAGGGCCTCAGCCTCCAGCATGTCTATTGCCTGCAGCGCCTCATCAGGTGTAACATAGGCCCCCAAATTTGAAAAAATAATTCCTTTGGGATTTTTTTTGCGGACTATTTGGTACGAAAGGGCATTGTCTTTGTCTTCGATGGCCGCGTATTGTGAGCCGACCGCCATAGCCAAATTAGCGGCGGCAGCCATTTCAGCCAGACGGGCATTGATGTCTAAAACATCTTTTGTGCCACCGGTAATGGCATTAATTATGATGGGCTGCATGATATCAAGCCCGGCAATTTGAGAGCTGATATCTATTTCCTCCCAGGATATTTCCGGCAGACAATTATGCAGCAAGGTAAAATCAGCAAAACCAGCTTCTTTAGGACCATCTGAAAGCTGAATGGCATAATTGATATGATCCAGTTTGCGTGATTGGCGCACTGGCATTCAGCTCCTTACTTTAAACTTTTAAGCAAATCTCCCAGTTTATCGCCAATGGTAGTATGAATGGACTCCTGTCCGCCTAAATAAGTTTGATATTCTGCTCTGTCCTGATCTTCTTTGGCCTTAACAAGACTCAGTGATATTTTTTTGCCTGTTCTATCAATACCCAGTATTTTTACAATTACCATCTGACCAACTGTAACAACCTCTTCCGCACTTGCTACCCGCTTATCAGATAACTCGGACAAATGAACAAGCCCTTCTACCTGCGGCTTTATTTCAACAAATGCGCCAAATTTAGCAAGTTTAGTAACTTTACCGGCAACAATCTGGTTTTCTGCTAAATCCGCTGTTAAATCAAACCAGGGATCACGCTGTACCTGTTTTAAGCTTAGCGATATCTTTTTAGCCTGGGCATCTACTTTTAGAATCAAAACTTCGACTTTTTCCCCGACAGCTACCACTTCTTCCGGTGAATTGACCCGCTGCCAGGATAAGTCAGAAATATGTACCAAGCCATCAACTCCGCCAATATCAACAAAGGCCCCAAAACTTGCTAGCCTGGAAACCGTGCCAACAATGGTTTGCCCTTCTGCTAAACTTGCAAAAATTCTTTGCTCTGCTGCTTCTTTTTCCTGCTGCAGCAATACTTTACGGGAAAATACCGCCCGATGTTTTTCAATGTCAAGCTCAATTGGCAGCATCAGCAGCGTCTGATCAATAAATTCAGTCATATCTTCAACATACCGTAGGGCTAACTGAGAGCCCGGCAAAAAGCCTTGTATACCAAAAACAGCAACTGTTAAACCGCCCTTTACAACTTTTAAAATTTTTCCTTCGACCGGCTTTTTGTTTTGGAAGGCCTCTGTTAGTTTATCCCAAGCTGCTACTTTATCTGCTTGTACCTTGGATAAACGGATTGTTCCGTCACTTGCATCCGGTTCTAGAACCATACAATCAATTTCCTGCCCTTCCGAAACTACTTCAGCGGCGTTTTCCGGGACAGGGTAGGCTAGTTCTGTCAGTGTGATCAGCCCTTCGGCTTTATGGCCTACATCAATAAAGACCTCATCTTTACGTATACCAACAACTTTACCTTTAATGATACTGCCCCTTTCGAGTTTTTGTAAACCTTGATTTAAGTCTTGTTCCAGCATTTGATTGAATTCCTGCATTTTATTATATGCCTCCTCTATAAGCCAATCAGGGGTAGATGCCCCTGCGGTAATACCTACTGTTTTAACATAACGAAACCAATCTTGCTTTAGTTCGGCCGCAGTTTCAATGTGATAAACGGGGTTGCCGGTCTCGACGCAAATTTCTGCCAGATGGGTAGTATTGGCACTATTTTTGCCGCCAATAACAATCATTGCATCAACTGCAGCGGATAAGTTTCTTGCCGCTTGCTGACGCTCCTCAGTCGCAGTACAAATAGTCTGACATACTTTAATTTCACTTGCTTTAGTGCATAGCGTATGAACGATAGCGGCAAATTCCTGTGCGGGAAAGGTTGTTTGGGCCACAACCCCTAGTTTAGCTGTCGGTGAAAGCGCTAATGCTTCCTCAATTGCCGCAATTACGATTACTGCCTGACCGGCCCACTCTACAATGCTTTTTACTTCCGGATGGTGTTTATCGCCGACAACGATTACCTGATAACCAGCTAGTGCTAACTTGTGTGCCTCCTGCTGCGCTTTTTTTACATGCGGACAAGTAGCATCTATAATATGGAGTGCCTTTTCTTCCGCTAGTTTGTAAACCTCAGGACCAACGCCGTGTGAACGAATAACAACTGTACCAGCACTAATTTCTGCTAAATCATCAATTGTTTGAACGCCCTTTTGGGCTAAGCGCTTTACCATTTGCGGATTATGTATAATGGGCCCTAATGTATATGCGTTATCAAATGTTTTAGCACATTCGTCTGCTAATTGCACAGCGCGTTTAACGCCGTAACAAAAGCCGCGATGCTCAGCTAATAATATTTTCATGCCATCCTCCGTTTAATATAATATTGTCCTATAATAAAAAATAGAAGTTCTTTTGTAAAAATTAAAGGAAACAGATAGAAGAGAACCGGCTGGGTCTCTAATTTCTACTCATTACTACCTTCTTGCAGCATACGGGCTATATTTTCCATAACCTCATCAGTAATCTTTTGCAGTGCCTCGCGATTAGTTCCTGCCTGGCTATAAATGGGCTTACCAAATTGAATATGAACGATTGGGAAAAGTGAACCGCTTTTTCCAATTTTATTTGTCCCGATCACTGCAGCCGGAAT
>JAJFUN010000130.1 GCA_021372375.1 Pelosinus sp.
TCTGTGGTGTTACGAAAAACAAGCTTATAAGATTGCTTTTCTTAGTACCATAGAAAGTTCATTCTCATTAGAACATTTATACGCGGGCAGGCACGGAGGCCGCCCCTACATAAAAAATAAAGAGTGTCAAGGGACGTAGTTGTTGACACCATCTAAGGTCAATAATCTCCGTCCCTGACATTCTGTCTATTCTATTTAGTTAACTCCGCCCACATCTCAAGAAGCAGGGCATTTTCCTGACGAACATCGCAGCCGTTTTTATAAAAAACTGACTGCAAGGATAACAAACTCTGGATGTTTTTGCGAGCCTCGGCCTGTGCGGCGGCATATTCTGCCATAGGCTGAGGCTCTATAAGCCCGGCAAGTTCCATAGCCCGGTAGAATTTACTGCGCCATTCAAGAAGCAGCGGGTACTCCCTAGTAAGCTCTGCCCCCAATTTCAGGAGGCTTCCCGGCTCACCGCTTTTTAGCTCCAGCTCGAGCTCCAGAATAGGCGAATGCTTTTCACCAGCCAAAATTTCTCCTTGGTCTGCCGCAATCTCTATTACTGTGCCGGCATTCGGACTAATCTCCAAAGTAAGCCGTTTAAAGGTTGTGGCAAATAGCGGCGCAAGCGGCTGATCTCCGGCAAATTCCTGTAGCGTTGGCCAAATATCAGTATCCTTAAATACACTAATATCACCTGCGCGGCTTTGAACCTCTACATTCCACTCCCGCCGCTCATGAAGCCCGCCATTTGACGAACCACCGCTCTTTACTGTTGCAACATATTTGCTTCCCTCACGACGTACCCGATAAGCAATCCGCTGCTCGTTTAGAGTACGAAGAGGCGTATCAAAATAAACAGCCTCCATCATTACCTGCTGCCACTTTGCTGCGCCCCATGTATCCCACAAAGAAGAAGACAGCAAATCACGCCAGATCGCCGGATCAGCAACCTGTAATTTAAGTTCAATTTCGGTATTATTCTGCATCGCCTGTTACACTCTCAGCGGTATCTTGTGGCTGCGGCAGAGCAACTACCTTATCTTCAGCAAATTTTTTAAACTTTTCAAAACTCAGGTTATATAACGCATCCATAAATTTTAACGCAAAGCTGCCTGGCCCTTTACTGGAGTTTGCCGCTTTTTCTGCAGCCGCCCCATAAAAAGCCAAGGCTGCCAGTACCGCCATTTTCTTGTCTTCAGTCACCGCCATAAAAGCCCCTGTTAACGAACTAAGCGCACAGCCAGTACCAGTAACAGACTGCAAAATAGCATGCCCTGTCGCACTTGAAAGTACCGACGCACCATCTGTTACGTAATCAATCGCGCCTGTCGCCGCAACCAGGCAGCTTTGCTCTCGCGCAAGCTTTTTGAAATTTTCCAATTCAACAATGCCGCTAATGGCATCTACGCCTTTAACCTGACCGGATAAGCCTGATAAAAAGCTAATCTCGCCGTAATTGCCGCGAATCAGACTGACCTTGACATCCTGAAGGATCTGAGTGCTCGTCATATTACGATAGGCAGTAGCCCCCACGCCTACCGGATCAAATATGACTGTTTTTTTATATTTATTGGCATATTCACCGGCTTTTAAAATATAGCTAATCTGCCGCGTATGTAATGTCCCGATATTGAGGACAACTGCATCTGATATCTTAGCCAAATCTTCGGCTTCTGCCGCCCCCTCGGACATAATTGGCGATGCCCCTGCTGCCAGCAAAACATTGGCAGTAAAGTTTGTCACGACATTATTGGTAATACTGCAAACCAACGGTTTGGCTTCCCGTACCATTTCCCGAATTGCCCATAATTCTTGTAACATCCCGAATCTCCCCTTTCTCCTACATATGGCAAAATCTCAGAATATAAATACTCCGAGATTTTGCCTCTTAGTTATTCCGCCGGAACTTCAAAAAACTGAATATCCGGATTGCGTTCACAGATCCAATTAAGTGACCATTCGTTGCCAATAAGCGCAACCGGCCTATCCTTAATGTCTTCGACAATCATACCACTGTCCATGCCTTTCATGGCTTTGATGCTGTCCTTTTCGCCGACCAGCCAGCGCGCCACGCTGTACGGCAGACGATCCATAATAATATTTACGCCATATTCATTTTTTAAACGATATTCCAGCACCTCGAACTGCAGGCTGCCGACAACACCTATTATAAAGGCCTCAATCCCGCTGTCAGGCTGCCTAAATACCTGTACAGCGCCTTCCTGCGTAAGCTCGGTCATGCCCTTGACAAACTGTTTCCGTTTCATACTGTCTTTAGCCTGCACTTTGGCAAACTGTTCAGGCGGAAAAACGGGGAAATCCTGAAAGGAAAAGTCCTGCCCTGCTTCGCAGAGGGTATCGCCAATGCCAAAAACGCCTGGGTCAAAAAGGCCAATAATATCGCCTGGATACGCTTCTTCGACAATGGTCCGCTCCTGCGCCATAAACTGCTGCGGCTGAGCCAGTTTGACCATTTTTCCGGTACGCTTATGATATACTTCCATACCGCGCGTAAACTTGCCGGAACAAATCCGCATAAACGCCAAACGGTCACGATGTGCCGGATTCATATTGGCCTGGATTTTAAAAATAAAAGCGGAAAACATTTCGCTGGCCGGATCAATTTTGCCAACATCAGCCACCCTAGGCACCGGCTGCGGCGCCAAACGCAAAAACTCTTCTAAAAACGGCCGCACACCAAAATTGGTCATCGCACTGCCAAAAAACATGGGCGTGAGCTCCCCTGCGAGTACCTTTTCCATATCAAAGGCGTCGCCCGCCATATCAAGAAGTTCAATATCTTCACATAAGGCCTGATGCACATCTGCCCCTAAAATTTCCCGAAAGGCCGGGTCTTCTACACCGCCGACCTTGGATGCTCTAATTGCACTGCCATGGGCATTATCTTCTTCAAATAATTCAATCTGCGCCAGTTTGCGATTATATACGCCGGCATAATGCCCGTCAATACCAACAGGCCAATTCATCGGATAAGCCCTGATGCCTAATACATTTTCGATTTCTTCCATTAAATCAAAAGGGTTTTTACCAAACCGATCCAGCTTATTTATAAACGTAAATACCGGAATACCACGCTGCCGACACACATGAAAGAGCTTCTTGGTCTGAGCCTCGACGCCTTTGGCCACATCTATCAGCATAACGGCACTGTCAGCAGCCATTAAGGTACGATACGTATCCTCACTAAAATCCTGATGGCCCGGTGTATCTAGAATATTTACCCGATATCCGTCATAATCAAATTGCAGTACACTTGAAGTAACCGAAATTCCTCTTTGCTTTTCAATCTCCATCCAGTCAGATACCGCATGTTTTTGCGCTTTGCGGGACTTGACCGAACCAGCCAGACGGATAGCACCGCCATATAATAATAATTTTTCGGTTAAAGTTGTTTTACCGGCATCTGGATGAGAAATAATCGCATACGTCCGCCGCTTTTCCATTTGTGTTTTTAATTCGCTCATTAACTCTGGTTAAACCTCCTGCAGACCTGTCACTTGTCGTTTTCTATATACTACTATATTGTTATCGCTGGCAGTTGTCAAATTACTTTTGCTAAGGGGCGGCAAATTCCAAATATTTAACAAATTCTCCGCGAAAATCCGGGTGACTGCTCATTTCGATATGCTGCACTTTGTGCGCCAAAAGCAGCGCCTTTTGCCTAGCGGATTGTGACAATAGCGCAAGCCTTGCCCCAGTACCTGCCGCATTATGCATAAAGGTAATCTTACCACGACAGGATTCAGGCAATAGTCCTAGGGCAAGAATATGCGTAAAATCAAACAAAACACCGAATGCACCTGTCAAAGTGACTTTATCAATATCCTGTTCCGAAAGTCCGAGCTCATTTAAGAGAATATTGATAGATGCCCTGACTGCACTTTTAGCCATCTGCACTTCCCTGATATCCTGATACGTAATGGCGATATCATTACCTGTCACCGACTCATCAGCAGATACCAGCACAAACTTCCAGCCACCCGCATCTTTCTGCAGATGTTTTCTAAGCGGCTCAGACACATCCTCAGGTTTGGCAAAAATTCCGGCCTGGTTAATTACGCCTGTTTTCAATAAAGCCGTCATGGCTGACATGAGTCCGGGCGCACAGATTCCCCTTGGCCCAACTTTATCAAGCACATGAATATAGACCTTATTATCTATGATTTCCACCAAATCAATAGCCCCGGTCTCCGCCCGCATTCCACATTTTATCTTAATGCCGGCAAAAGCCGAGCCGGTAGGTGTTGAACAGGCCAGCAGCCTTTCCGGGGCCGCTATAATAATTTCGGTATCTGTACCAATGTCAATCCCTACGCATACTCCCGCCTGACTGTCTAAACCTGCCGCCACCATAAAACCAACTGCATCGGAGCCGGTAAAGCCCGCAATGCTCGGCAGAAAGAAAACCTTGCTTGTCGGCAGCACATCAAGACCAAAATCAGCTGCAGCAAGTGACATTGCACTGCCTACCGCCGGAATAAAGGGGGAGGTTCCCAAATACGAGGGGTCAATACCTAAGAGCAAGTGAGCCATGACTGTATTGCCCACAATTACTGTCTCATAAATTTGTTGCCAGCTCACGTTGGCTTCAGCCAACAGCTGGCATACTATTTCATTACAGAGATCAAGTCCTTCCCGCCTAAGCTCATTAAGGCCATTAAGCGAAGCCACATGGCTGATACGGGCCATAACCTCCCTACCGTACTTCATCTGTGAATTGGTAAGTGCGCTGACGGCAAGTATTTCGCCGCTATTGAGATCAGCCAGCCAACCAACAACGGTATTTGTGCCAAAATCAAAAGCTATCCCGTACTTTTCCGAAGTAGTATCCCCTGGTTCCACGGCGATAAGCTGCTCACCATTCGACTCAAGCTCTGTAAGCTGCTCTTCCAGCATAACAACTGATACCTCAAAATTATTTTCACGCAAAATACCAGGCAGGCTTATCAGTAGACTGCGGCTGACATTCTGCTTTTCCACGCCCAAATAAGTAAGTACCCGCTCTAAATCAGGCAGACAGTCTTCAGCGCTGGGCATAGGCAAATCAACAGCCACCTTAGTGACAGCCGGCTGTACAAGTATATTAAGCCTGGCCGCAGCCAGCCACTTTTCCTTTTTTTTTCGCTGCGCTATACTAGGGGCTTCGATTACCATGCCTTGCTGAAAACGATGCTGACACGCTAATATCCAGCCAGCTTTGAGCTGACTTGGACTAAGATGCCGCCGATCAACCGCTGATGGCTCAACTTCCGGCCCATCGACCAGGCGCACCCTGCATTTACCGCAGCGTCCCTGTCCATAGCATCCTGTTTTACTTTTGTCTGCCAGTAAATCCAGCAGAATCATCCCATCCATAATGACTGCCCCCTACAATTGACATGACTTAATTATTTATTATTTGATATAATTCGTAAAATGAACTTAATTTTCCTGCCTTAGAAAAATAGTAGAGAAGTATTCTAAAATAAAAAATAGCCCAAAGCCGCTAAGCCTTGAACTATCTATCTTCATTTGGTGGAGACGAGGGGGTTCGAACCCCTGACCTCTTGAATGCGAGCCAAGCACTCTCCCAACTGAGCTACGCCCCCAAATGTAAATCCTACTTTA
>JAJFUN010000151.1 GCA_021372375.1 Pelosinus sp.
GTCTTACCGGCAATCCGATATCCTTCAACTGCTGCATTTTTACCTGTACCATTTTCTACAACTTGCTCCAAAATTCCTTTTACCTGGGCCGCTGTTTGTGCATCAATAACCTGATTTACGTTATCTGCTACAAAACCGCGAATTAATACCCCTTCTTTACTTTTTACCTCATGGACAATCTGTGGCCGGTTCAATTGTCCGCCGCTTGCGACTGCCCCCACAGCTGTTAAAAGCTGTATCGGGGTTACCGCAATACTTTGCCCCATCGCCATGGTCGCAATATTTATCGGCTTTACCTGATTTTTATCAATGATAATTCCTTTAGCTTCGCCTGGCAGATCAATACCAGTACGTTTTCCTAAGCCAAATCCCTCTAAATACTTATAAAATGGATCGCGTCCTAATCTAAGCCCCACATTGACAAAACCTACATTGCAGGAATTTTTGACCACTTCCTCAAAGGTTTGACTGCCATGCCCGCCTTCCTTCCAGCAATGAATGTGTCTTCCTTGCACTTCCACTTCGCCGGGATCAAAAAAACGCTCTTCTGGGGTAACAATTTTTTCGCCCAGTACACCAGCTGTTGTAATGATTTTAAAAGTTGAGCCTGGTTCATAAGCATTGGATACAGCAGGATTACGCCATAACTTTGGTGAAAAATCGGCAAAATGATTGGGGTTGTAAGCAGGCCGATTAGCCAGGGCCAGAATTTCACCTGTCTGCGGCTGCATAATAATAATTGAAACTCCCTTAGCTTGCGTCTCCTGCATGACTCTATCCAGTTCACGTTCCACGATTTTTTGAATTACCAAATCAATTGTTAAATAGACATTCTGTCCGTCAACAGGCGGCACAAAGCGGTGCGAGGCATACGGAATTTCCCGTCCGCGCGCATCGTATTCAATTACAATACTGCCTGGCCGGCCTTTTAAATAACTGTCAAAAGTAAGTTCTACACCATCAAGTCCCTGACTGTCAATACCGGTAAACCCAAGTACATGGGCCGCCAGCTCATCATTAGGATAATACCTTTGACTTTCTTCAGTCAGGCCCACACCTGGCAAATTCAGCGTACTGACAGCCTTAGCCGTCTCGGCAGTTACCTTTCGTTTTATCCAGGTAAACGCCTGACGTCGTTTTAACTTTTCGGCCAGCTTATTTTCATCTAAAGCCAAAATAGCAGCCAGTTTGGCTGCTGTATCTTTTGCATCTTTGATTTCGGCGGGAATAGCATAAACAGACTCTGTGCTAATACTGACGCCTAATTCTTTCCCATTCCGATCAAATAGTAAGCCGCGTTTAGCTTCTACGGGAATTTCACGAATTCGCTGTTCGGTAGCATTTTCAGTTAACCAACTACTCTGGTAAAATTGGAGATAAAGTAAGCGACAACCAAGTCCCACCATTATTACTGCAATAAGAAGAAAAAGAAAAGCCACTCTTTTCCTGATGGTAACATGTGCAGCTGATGGCAAACGGCATCTCCTCCATCGTCGATTTAATTATGGGCAGGCTTCTCAGCTTTACCGCCTTTTAAATAATCAGCAAGCTGGCCTGCCACTGTTTTTTCATTCTGAGGCGTAACGCCTGTATTGGGGGTACTGGTGCTGCTGATAGAATACATGTTCTTGGGCACAATCATACCCATTTCATTAATTGCAATTTTTTGGATACGCTGCGGCGCCTTTAATCTGGCAATATCCAATCTTAGCGCCTCATTCTCCCTTTCTACCTTGGCTAGCTCGCCTTTGGTCTGAACTAAAGTATAACCTGAACGAATAATGGCTTCACTCTGCACCGTAAAATATCCGGCAAATAAAGCTACTAACATTACGGTAATCAAACATTTTACACGGAGTAAACAATTGGTATGAACGCTTTTGTTCTTTAGCGGCGCCTTGGCAGCAGCGGCGGCCTGTTCCTCATATATATACCATTCCTCTTTTTTATCTACTAACATATGTATTTGCCCTCCCTATATATTAGAACAAAAGTCTATCCGAGACTGTTACAAAACACGCATCTCTGCGCTATATTCCTGCGAGCGCTCACCCAGCGTACTACCTGTACGCCCTCGCTCGCGTTCTCGTCATGCCTAGCATCTGAGCATTTTATAACAGTCTCTTATTATTAATGCCTCTGTTTTTTCAAAATACATTTTATAATTTTTCGGCCACACGCAGCTTGGCACTGCGTGAGCGTGGATTATTTTCGATTTCAGCCGGTGACGGCACAATAGGTTTGCCCACTACTTTTATACTTGCACGCTTATGACACACACAAATTGGTAATTGCGGCGGACAAATACATGCTTTAGCCATATGCTGCAATGTTTGTTTTACAATACGATCCTCAAGTGAGTGAAAGGTAATAACGCATAACCTGCCGCCTGGTTTTAGTCGGTCTACCGCAACTCCTAGCACATCTTTGAGTACACCCAGTTCATTATTCACCTCAATGCGAATTGCCTGAAAGGTTCGTTTAGCCGGATGCGGCCCATCCCGTCTAGCCCCGGCAGGAATGGCCTTTTTTATAATGTCTACCAATTCGCCGGTAGTTTCAATTGTATGAGTTTGGCGTGTTTCTACAATAAACTTAGCAATACGCTTGGCCCAGCGTTCTTCGCCATAGTCAAAAATAACTTTAGCGAGCTTACTTTCTTCATAATTATTTACCACCGCATAGGCGGAAAGCTCAGCCGCAGGATTCATCCTCATATCAAGCGGCGCATCCTGCATATAGGAAAAACCTCTTTCGGCTACATCCAATTGATGAGAGGATACGCCTAAGTCAAGCAGAATACCATTTACCGCAGAAATTCCGAGATTATCTAAAATTCTGCCTAAATTCATAAAATTATCATGCACTAAATCTACCTGGCATAAGGCCTCGGCTAGCCTAATCTTTCCGGCAGCAATTGCTGCCGGATCCTGATCTATGCCAATAAAGTGCCCAGCCTGATTTATTTTTTGTATAATATGGGATGCATGGCCGCTCCCGCCCAAAGTTCCATCTATATATATCCCATCAGGCCTGTTAATCAAAGCGGCAATACTTTCTTCCAATAATACGCTTATATGATGAAACTCCATTTTCCTCAGTCTCCTAAATTCCAAGATCAACTAAATTCTCTGCTATATTGGTAACAGATGGACCAATTTGTTCGTTATAGCTATCCCAGGCCTTTTTGTTCCAAATTTCAATACGGTTTGAAACACCGAGCACCACTACATCTTTATCCAGTTTGGCATATTCTCGTAAATTATTAGGCAGTAGTACACGTCCCTGTTTATCACACTCAAGTTCGGCCGCTCCTGAAAAAAAGAAACGTACAAAAGCCCGTGCTTCGGCTTTAGCTAGCGGCAATTGTTTCAGTTTATTTTCTAGGATGGCCCACTCATCTTTGCAATATACAAACAAACAATTATCAAGACCCTTGGTGGCAACAAAACCTTCGCCCAAAAGTTCCCTGAATTTGGCCGGAAAAATGAGTCGCCCTTTATTATCAATCGTATGCAGGTACTCCCCCATAAACACGGCCTTATCACCTCTACTCTATTTTACCACCACTTTGCACCACAAAAAACCACTTTTTATTGTTATGTTCGGATAAAATAAAAAAAATCCTTTATTTTCTAAGGATTTTTTTTGTAGTTTAATAACTTGAGTCAAAAGACCTAGTCTATTTTGCAAAAACACTGCATATATTCAGTATTTTTCCATATACTATATACAGACATTTTTTTTAGTTAGCATGAAAATAAAAGCAAACTATGCTATAATTATTTTAGTTGTGTTAAAAATGTCAGTAGGAGGTTTATAGCTATGGAAATTACTAAAAGCATGAGTATTATTGAAGTTGTGCAAAAACATCCGGAAACGGTAGACGTATTCCGTAATCATGGTATGGGCTGTCTAGGCTGTGCAGCTGCTCGTTTTGAAAATATTGAGCAGGGCGCTATGGCTCATGGCATTGACATAGATGCATTGATTGCCGACTTGAATAAAACAATCAGCAAATAATTGCTTCTAAAATGGTCTTATAAAACAGGACGCCGCAGGTGTCCTGTTTTTATATTTTTTCAACCAATATACTTTTTACAATTTGTATATCTACCGCCAGCTCGGTATGCTCCATTTGCAAAACATATACCGGAAAAACCTGCAAGACTTTAATTACCGTTCCGGGCAAAATACCAAATGACATACTTTTTCTTAAGCCTTTATCACTAAGAGAACTGACGCCGATTACCCGTCCGCTTTGCCCCTTTTTTAACATAAATAAAGGCATCCCCTGTTTCAAAAAAGCACCCCCCTCTATTAAAGCAGCGGCACTATTTGCAATAACAGATACAGTCCCCGGCCTGCTACTGCCGCCGCAATAATAGCAAGCAGTACCATAACCCAGGTAGCCATACTGCCCCGTTCCTTATACATCACAGCCACCTGCGCTACACACGGTACAAATAATGTCAGCATAACAGCCGCAATCAAGAGCTGTGCTTCGCCTAACAGCCCAGCACTGCTTAAATCATATAAACCGGCTGCGCCATAATCCCGCCGGAAAAAGCCGAGTAAAAATACGTTTGCTGCCGCTGCCGGCAAACCTACCATTTCCATAAACGGCTGTACCATAAGAGTAACCTTAGTTAGTACACCACAGAAGTCACACACCCATAGTACCATACTGGTAATTATAAACACTGGTAATATCTCAAGAAAGTACCACATCATGCGGGTATAGGCTTTAGTGAAAAGATTAGCTACCGCCGGTACGCGCATGGGAGGGATCTCCATATAAAAAGTACTAGGCAGGCCTGGCAAAATTCGCGTACTTAAAGTTCCAATAACAGCAAAAGCGAGCAGCACACACCCCCCCCACAGCATTAACGCCGTAATATTTTTAGAGAGCATTGCCAGCACCAGACCTAACTGAGCCGAACAAGGTATGGCAATAGCAAGGAGTGCTGTAGCAATAAGTCTTTCCCGCCTGGTTTCAAGCGTACGGGTAACCATGACAGCCATACTGCCGCAGCCAAAGCCTAATACAACCGGAATGACAGCCCGGCCATTAAGGCCAAAATATTTAAACACCCGATCAACAAGCATGGCCAGTCGCGGTAAATAGCCGCAGTCTTCTAAAAAAGCAAATACAAAAAAAAACGTCCCGGTAATCGGCAGAATTATTACAAAAGCATAGCGAAAGCCCAAGGTAAAAATACCATATTCCCCAACCAGCAGCGATTGCAGCCACAGCCAGGGAACAGCACTGCAAACAGCCCCCTTGATCCACGGATTAACAAACTGACTAAATATTGTGTTATCAAGATAGTCCACCATTAACCCCGCGCCAAGCTTTCCTACACACAAGTACAAACCAAAGTACAATACAAAGAGTAATATAGGAATTCCGGCAAGCGGCTCTCTGGCCAGCCGCCCTAGATAATTTAAGAAGCCACGCTGCTGCGTCTGCCCGCCTCTGACAACCTCTTTTACTACTTTATCTGCCTTGTTTTGCCGCGCTAAGGTAATCACATAATCTAGTGATTGATCATATTTTTTTGCAGCTTCTTCCCTTTTGACTGCAAGATCAGAAAAACACTTTTCCTTACGGAAAGATACCTCCGTTAGTTGATCCCCCTGTAAGAAAAATAAAGCAAAGAGGCGTGACCATGTACCGTACTTTCCCTCTAGCCGCTGCATAGAGTACGCAATAAACTGTTCGATAGTATCTTGATAAGAAAGTTCTACAGGCTTTACCTTCCGGTAGCCCTTTATTGCCCGCATTATCTCTCTTAAACCAAGCCTTTTAGCAGCTGCCGCACCAATAACCGGAATCCCAAGTAAAGCAGATAGAAGTGAAAAATCAAATCGCATACCGAGGCGCTCAGCTTCATCCATAATATTAAGTACCAAGACAACCGGGAGGCCCGCCTCCAGTAGCTGCAGCGTCATCGGCAGCATGCGCCGAATGTGTTTGGCATCTATTACATGAATAATAATATCAGCCTGCTCTCTTTCCAGCAGTTTTCGCGTCACGGCTTCTTCTTCGGTCAGCGGCATCAAGGAATAAAGTCCAGGTGTATCTATTACTTCATATATTTCGCCATAAATTGTTCCCCGCCCGCGGGCAATATCTACCGTCGTCCCCGGATAATTGGAGACTGTCACATAGGAACCTGTCAAATAATTAAAAATTACACTCTTGCCTACATTAGGCGAGCCCACCAGCACAACTTTTTTCACAGGAACACCACCTGCCCGTGATTTACGTTATGCTATTTGGTATGCAGGTAAAACAAAAAATATGAAAAAAGCGCCCGTAAACTTCTACACGGGCGCAACAATATGTCATATTGTTTATAATAACCGGCTTTTACATCACTTATCGCATAGATAAAAAGGCCATATAGCCCTTTTTCGTTTCGTACACATCTGCCTTGCTTACGACTTCCCATGGAGCGTGCATATTGAGCACTGCTACCCCACAGTCAATTACTTGCATACCATAGAGCGCTAAAATATAAGCAATCGTACCGCCGCCGCCAAAATCAACCTTGCCCAGCTCTGCTGTCTGATAGGCAATTTTGTGCTCATCTAAAATACTTCTTAATTCTCCAATGTATTCTGCATTTGCATCATTGGAACCGGATTTTCCCCGTGCGCCTGTAAACTTATTGAGTACCATGCCTTTGGCAAAATAAGCTGCATTTTTCTTTTCAAAAGCTGCCGCAAAGGTTGGATCAAAGGCTGCGCTAACATCTGACGATAACATTTTTGAATTAGCCAGCGTTCTTCTCAGCATAATTTCTGAATAGCCGCCCATGGCATTTAATACTTCTGCTACCGTATTTTCGAAGAATTTCGATTGCATGCCTGTAGCGCCAACACTGCCTACTTCTTCCTTGTCTACAAGAATTGTACAGGCTGTTCGCTTTAGACTGTCAAATTCAAGCATTGCCGCTAAGGATGTATAAGCGCAGACCCTATCATCATGACCGTATGCCATAATCATGCTCTTATCAATTCCCGCTTCCCTTGCTTTTCCCGCTGGTACCACTTCTAATTCGGCTGAAATAAAATCTTCTTCCTCAATAGCATATGTATCCTTGATAAGTTTTAAAATCTGTTTTTTTACAGCGTCTTTTTCTTCCCCTTGTAATGGCTTATTCCCAATAATTACATTAAGCTCTTCACCTTCAATTACTTTATTGGCTTTCTTTTCAAGCTGCTCTTGTGATAAATGAATGAGCAAATCTGAAATGAACACAACCGGATCTTGCTCATTTTCACCAATTACTATTTCAACAACCGTTCCATCTTTTTTTACAACAACGCCGTGAATTGCCAGCGGCAGCGTAACCCACTGGTATTTTTTAATTCCGCCATAATAATGGGTATCAAGATAAGCGAGCTCAGTATCTTCATATAATGGATTCTGTTTAATGTCAAGTCTGGGCGAATCAATATGTGCCCCTAATATGTTCATTCCTTCTTCAATTGGATTTTCACCAATCAAAAATAAGGCAATTGCCTTCTTCATGTTGGTCGCATACACTTTGTCGCCGGCCTTTAACTTTGTATTATTTTTTATAATTTCGGCAATATTTTTATAACCAGCTTTTTCTACCATTTCTACAGAGATTTTCACGCATTCACGCTCTGTTTTTCCGCCATCTAAGAATTTTAAATATTCATGATTAACCGCTTCTACTTCTTTAAGTTCTGCTTTATCATATTTTGTCCAAACATTTTTTCTTTCCAATGAACAAATACCTTCTTTCTTCATTATTAGCAAAATGGCTTTCTTTTCCTTTAATCTTCTATACTTTTACACTAAACTCCTGCTAAATTGGTGTAAATGGTGTCTACAATAGGCCATGCTCCATAAAACTATAATATTCCTGTCCCGCCACAATGAGATGATCGGCGACCTGAATAGCTATCGCCCCAAGTGCCGTAACAATTTTTTCTGTTACTTCCTTGTCAGCCCCTGAGGGCCGAAGGGTACCGCCTGGATGATTATGCGCAAGAATTACCGTACTGGCCTGATGACGAAGAGCTGTCTCCACAATAAGGCGCGGGTAAACAGGCGCTTCATTAATAGTTCCTTCATGTACCAGTGCTGCATAGTTGACCCGATTTTGCGCATCCAAACACAGTAAATAAAACACTTCATACGTTCGCCCCACAAAGAGGGATACTGCGTATTCACCAGCTTTGGCTGAACTATTAAGCAGCGGCTTTTCGCCCCATTTTCCTTTAAAGTAGCGCCGCGCTAAAGACGGAATTAGTGATAGTAAGACAGCAGCATTGGAACTTATATGACAGCGTGTACAAATTTCCTCAGAGCTTGCCTCAAATAGCCCGGCAAGCGAACCAAACTCAGTTAGCAGTTTGTGGGCCAGTTCATTGGTATCCTTAATAGGAATACAATAAAATAAGAGCAGTTCCAAAACCTGATGATCAGCAAATCCATCCAATCCTTCCTCTAAAAATCGTTTTCGCACCCGCTCGCGATGCCCACCATGCAGCTTTTCCGGCATATTGCACCTCAATAATACATATAAATCCCCCCTTAGTTTTCCTGTTTGCACAATTTATATAACAAAAAGACATGACATATTTTAATTATGTCATGTCCTTGTATTTTTTACTTATGCGTAATGTAAATGGGATAGCAAAGGTTCGGGTAGCAATTCATTATCGGCCGTGTGCCATTTCTTGCATAACGGATAAATATTGGTCCCTCCGGGGTTTGCATCATAAATGGCAGTGGCATAAATGCTATCTGGCTGGTTGGTTCATAGGGAAAACACCTAACAGGATAGCTATAATGCCGCGGCATTTCATAAGTATCTTCTTCCCAATCTGTAATTTCCGGATATTCATCATAATATTTAGGCATGCGTACTCCTCCTGGCTATAAATGTTGTTTTTACATAATATGCATACCTAACAAGGTCTGTTACCGGTTATCCTCCCATATCCCAGTATAGGGATTATATAAGCAGCCTGCACTGCAGGCTAACCAACGTTTATCCGGATCTGACCCCTGCGCTAACGGACGACAATCACTACAGGCATATCGATATTCACAGTCCCGGCACTTTTCCACCTGGTCTTTGGTTGTATGCCAGCATGTCGTGAGTTTTTCCCCAGCTAGAATTTCCGCAAGTGTGTTTGTCAGGATATTACCAAGACTTTGGTTTCTGGCAAAAATACAGGGTATTACCTCACCTGTAGCAGTAATAGCAATTTTTCCGGCTAAACAGCTATGAAAATAATGTGCGCGGGAAAAATTCTCTTGACTGGTATAAAAGGGCGGCTTAACAGGCGGCTTAGTATATTTTTCCGGTAAAATCTCCTGATCATCGCCACGCCCTGTTGGTCTGACAACATCAGGCGGATTGACTTCTACCCCCAGCTCACTGCACAGTTTCATTATATTTTCGGCTTGATCTTCATTGGCCTTCATGATAATTGAAGCAATACGCAGCGGAATGTTATTCGCCAATATTTTCTTTATATTTGTCATAGTTTTCTGAAAGCTGCCTGGATGCAAGGTCACTTTGTCGTGAACTTCGGCGTTATCAGCATAAATGGTTGTGGCAAGCCGCACACCATTTATTTGAAAAAACTCAATATCAGCGTCTGTTATTAAAGTGGCATTGGTAAAAATCTCAATATATTCGTACCCTTCCTCACACGCCTTTAATACTAAATCCCGCCAGTGAGCATACAGGAGCGGTTCGCCGCCAATCAGCTGGATAGCGCTAGCGCCAGCACTTTTTCCCTCACTAATGGCCTTTAACCAGCGTTCTTTAGGAACCTTATCCTCATGAGCACAAGGTCCGCTTGCCGCATAACAATGCAGGCAGGTATTATTGCAATTTGCGGTAATTTCCAGCCATAAAAAATCAAGTTTGGGCTCTGTAGGCGCCTGCACAGCCGTCAAGCTGTCAGGCTCTAATAAATAGACTGATCCAACTTTTTTTACGATTAGTTCTTGCAGAAAATTAACATAGGGCTGATTTTCTGGTAAAGAGATATTTAAGACTTGTTCGAGACTGCCGCTATGGCACTCCTGTAATAATCTTACTGCCCCTTGATTTATAGATAAAACCTTGCCTGTAGCCAAGTCATAAATCGCGCCGCGCCTAAAACCTTCGACCAGCCGGCAATGGTTATGCAGCCGAAAATACAATATGAACATCTCCCTTTTGCCATTTAACATCATACTATGCAATACTAAAGCAGATGCGACCAGGAAATGCACATAAAAAAGCCGCTCTCCGTGGAGAGCGGCAAATACGCTATCGCTTATCTAAACGTTACCTGAATGGAACTGCCATTTATCTCGACAATATCCAGAGAAAGGCCCTCAATATTCTGCATACTGTCAGCTAACACACGCGGCGCACCAGTATACACCACATCAATCTGGGCATCGCCATTATGATAAGAACGCAGGAATACCGATTTTACGCCAGAAACCTGCTTTAGTGATTTTTGCAATAGACTAAGATGATTAAAATCAGCCCGCTTAATTAGGACCGTAACAGGCTTATCCGGATCACTGGCATATTTCATAAGCTGCTGCACCATGAAATCACCAACTTTATTGCCGCAGGCGCTTAGCGCCTTTTTGCCTGCTATCGCCGGCGTAATATCCACGCCGCTGGCGACAAAAGTCTGTGCTGCAATGATTTCTCCGGTATCTACTTTCAACACTTTCGCATTAACGCTAGCGCGGCAGGACTCAATGGAACTGCCGTACACCGCTCCGGCGTACTGGCAGGTTGCCTCACCAACAATAACATAATCAAGTTGTTCAGTTGTAGCAATATTTACCGCGTCCTGGATATTATCATCCATAATTGCTCTCACGAATTGATTATCCTGAATGTGGCGCAGTTGCCGAACATCTAAAACATACTTAAAGCCAGCATCGCGAAGTTTTTGTACCACGGCTGTTTCACTCGCTGAATTTGACAGCGCCGTTGACTGACGAAATTCAGGAATGATAACCGCAATGCGCGGATCTCTCAGCATTACTTCGATAAGTTTAAGCTTTTGCAGTTTGGTGTACAAAGCCGAATCCGGATTGGTATTGATATTTGCTGTAACCTTAACGTTGAATACCCCGCCGCTTGACTCTACACTATCAACATGATAATCCTCAACAAAGCCCTGCGATTTAACATAAATCTCATCTGTAACAATCTGATTGTTATTGGCTATTGTCTGCGAATCCACTAGTGTCCCTACCGCTTGTTCAACAGCACTTCTAAGAGCGTCACGAACTGCATCATCACGCGACGCGCCCTGCCCAGTGACACTTACTGTTTGCGCCCAGGCCAAACTAGAAAAAAGAACCATAAAAATCATTGTCAAAAGACACAAGCCTAACTTTTTTATCGGATTCACCCCCGCTTCCTAACTATCAAGACTATATTTTGCGCGCTCTGTCACCTTGTTTAATATAAGCACCTTTGCCGTCAACTTCCGCAATTGACATTTGCCCGTCAACACTAACAATCTTAACAGTACAAACATCAGTTTTTTCCACGCCAATTACTTCGCCAGCACTATTGGTAATAGGCTCACCTTCACGGTAAATGGCATAACGCTGACCAGGTTGGGCACCTTGCTCCATACCGATATCCAGGTATACTCTTTGACCGCTCACTCTTACTACTCCGCCAACAGTAGGCGCCTGCTGATTAATTTGATCAGCAATTTTTTTAATGGCAATCCCCAAAGCCTCATCATATACACTGGCTGTTACGCCAGTATCCGAAGAGCCTATTCCTTGTATCGAACCGCCGCTCTTTTTTACTACACCTTGAACCTGATCTGCCCAAACAATCGTACCAGTACTAGCATCAATCATACGCACTGCAATTTGCACTTTAACATTCAGTTGATTATAAGAAATTCCCATTATGCTGGTATTATTATTTTCTGCCCCCGCAGAAACAATTTTCCCATAAACCATATACTTTAATCCGGCTATTTTTCCCATTTCAGCAGCTGTAGAATCATCCACTGCGCCAGATGCATCAAAGGCCTCTTCGTCAAGCACAGCCTTTATTTGCTCTCTCTCTACAACCTGAAAATTTTTGTTTTTAGCCAGTTCAGTTGCCAACATATCAGAAGCGCCCAAGCCGATATCATAATATCCGCCACCGCGAACATGCACCGTTAAACCATTGGTCTCAAACTTAGTTACACCAATACGTTTCGGCGCAGCCGATGCCACAGCTGCCAGTGAAACAAGAAAACAAAATAAAGCCCCCATAATAACCATCAAACAAACTTTAGACCTTGAACTTTTTACCATTGCTCCATCTCCTCTTAGCAAAATATCATTACAACCTATTTTATATTTCGGTTAAAATATGTAAATTCCTTCTTTTAACACTTAATTTTAGCATAAAAGAGTAGCAGTTTACTTATACTGCCAATGGCACCAGCAACGTTCTAAATAATCAATCAACCCGAATAAGCTTAGGCCAATACAGCTTAACACCACAATACCGGAGTACATCTCGATATAGTTTACCCGCATCCAGGCATCCATAATAAAATAGCCCATACCGTACTCAGTGCCAAAGGTTTCGGTGAAAAACAGCACCGAAATAGCAGTGGCCATAGCCACACGAAGGGAAGTCAGAATTTTGGGCAAAGATGCGGGAATAAGAATTTCCCTAAAAATCGCCAAAAAGTTAGCACCAAGTGAATATAACGGATAATAGGTCTCTTTGGGAATACTATATACCCCATCCCGTACTGCCACAACGACCTGAAAAACAATGATGAGAAAAATCATGATGATTTTTGACGCTTCGCCCAAACCAAAGAGCAGCATGATAATTGGCAGCAGCGCAATCTTTGGAATGGGATAAGTTAGATAAACCAGCGGCGCAAACGCCCCATCCAGCCTAGGAAAATAGCCCATAAATAGACCGAGGGGAATGCCAATTACAATAGATAAAAATACCCCTGCCACAATACGCCATAAACTATACACCGCATGGACAGCAATTTTACCCAGAAAAATGGTAAAAAGGTTGCTTACTACTTTTACCGGTGACGGAATAATCGGCAAATTTACTATTGCCGCTAGGACATACCAGAGCGCGAAAAAAAACAAGGCGGCGTAAATATACCAAATTCCTCTACGTATTTTTGTCATCTTGACCAATCCTCTTTTATCATTTTACGTAATTCCCTACATAGCTCAAAAAATTCCGGCCGGCTGCGGATATTTTCCACGCCGAAGTGAGGATTGTCAATCACTTTGCTAACCTTGCCGGGAGTACCGGACAGCACGACAATCTTCTGCCCCAAATACACCGCTTCTTCCACATAATGCGTAACCAAAATAGTGGAGACTGAATACTTGCGCCAAATACTTAAAAATACCTGCTGCATTTCTTCGCGTGTTATGGCGTCAAGCGCCGAAAAGGGCTCGTCCATTAATAATAAATCAGGTTTTAGCACAAACGAACGTGCCAAAGCTACCCGCTGCTGCTGTCCGCCGCTAAGTTCCCCCGGATAGCGCCTTTCTAGACCACTAAGGCCCAGCTGTTTAAGAAACGCCGCTAATTTTTCTTTGTCCGTATTTTGATTTTTGTTTTTCAGCTTTGCCCCCAGCTGTATATTGTCATATACATTCTTCCAGGGAAGCAGACCGTAGTTTTGCGGAATAAAACCAATTTTCTGCTGTTTGGGGCAAACTGGCTGTCCATCAATTAAAACTTCGCCGCGAAACTCAGTAATAATACCAGCCACTACCTTGAGCATTGTCGACTTGCCGCAGCCTGATGGACCAATAATGGCACAGGTTTCTCCTGCCGCCAGCTCAAGATTCACTTCTTCCAGCACACTTTGCCGCTCTCCCTGAGCTACATAGTTTACAGATAAATCTTTAATTTCAATCATAATTTCTTACCTTACAAAATGAGCATCAACTAAGTCTTGATATGTATAGGTCTTTTTGATAAGCTGTCTTTCCTGCAGCCAGGCTATGCAATCAGCAATATCCTTTTCATTAGGCGCCGCAAGTTTCTGATATTTAGGCAGTACTAATGCTCCCTTTACCCCTGCCGGGAAGCCGCCTTTTTCAATCAGCAAATCAATATAATTTTCCATCGGCTCTTTGGCTAAATAAGCAATTGCCTTATTATAGGCCCGATACATCGCGGCAATTTCTTTTTCCTTATCCTTGGCTGCCTTGCCGGTAAACACTAGAACTCCAGGATTGATACCAAGTTGATCTGAACTGTTTAATATCTTGGCCCCATTATGAACAGCCAGCGAGGCCATTGGCTCAGGCAAGGTAGCTGCAGCAATTTTCCCGTTTTGCAGCATTTCGAGGCGCGTAGGAATCTGGGGGATTACAACTTTATTGATATCAGCCGGAGTTAGGCCGCTACTTACCATCATCTTATCGGTCACATATTCAATAATGGTATTTTTCGAAATGGCTATGTCTTTGCCTTTTAACTCCGGAATAGAGCTGGCCGCCACATCTTTATTGATTACAAGCTTATAACTTCCGCTTGATAAAGAAGTTATCACTGTATCAAAACCGCCCTCTTTATAAAAAGCTTCTGCCAGCATATCCGAAATAGCCCCGTCCAGATTGCCGCTTTGCAGGGCACTGTCCCGATCTACCGCGCTCTTAAAAGATTTTAAATTTACACTAACGCCTTCTTCCTTAAAAAAGCCCTTTTCCTGGGCAATAATAAACGGAATGGAGTCCACATCAGGCATCAGACCAATAGTAATGGTTTGGAGTTCACCGGCTTTGGGGGTTGTACCGCCTTGTTTATTGGCGCAGCCGCCTAAGGTCAAGAGCATTATGCTCAAAAATAATATAACTAATTTTTTCACGTAAAGGCCTCCCATTTTCTGTTCTAAATCAATTTATCCACCCTCTATTATATTTCAGCAAGAAATGTATGTCAAAATATGCGAAAAAACCGCTAACCAGTTATCTGATTAGCGGCTTACTTTATTATTTTTTCTATTTTACAGGAAGTTCATCTATCGCAACTTTAACTACCACTTTTTTTACTGTACCAGCTGTTTCATGAACATTACAATTAGGACGATGAACATCCCAGGGAAAGTATACGGCGAACATCCCCTCTGTTAAAACATGAAAAGTTTCGCGCGCAAGTGCTTTATAAAAAATAACATCCTTTTCCGCTAACTTATCCTCAGTCACTTCGCCTGCGCCCGAGAGCGGTCCACTTCCAATCATTTCCTGCCCTGCCGCTATATATTGAATATCAAAATACTTGCTATGAGCTTCCGGCCGACGCACTTCTTTAGGCTGAGTTTCATATTCGGAAACCATAGCATAAATTTTACTGCCGTCAATTTCCTGATGCCCCAGCGCAGTCTTGGAAAAGTCTGTTTTTAAAAGATAAGTTAACCCTTTTTGCAGCGCGCCAGGGTACAATGCTAATTCTTGTTTAAGATTGGCTAAATATCCTGTAATCATCGAATCACCATCCTATAATAATAGCTCTATCATACCATGAATAGTAATTGTTTACAAATTAACATTCTTCTTTTCTATTCTCCAAGCTTTAGCAAGAAAAATCTCATCGCCAAAACAGCTCATATAATGATATGCCAATTTCAATGGCAATCAAAATAATAACAGCCCACTCCATACGATTACCACGCTTGGCATGTACCAAATTAGAAAATACTTCAGTAATATCCATGAGTGTTTCGGTTTTATGCCGGATTTTTTCATACCGGTCCCTTAGTTCAAAGAGCTCTGACAGCTCGTCATAAAGCGCCGCCGCCTCTTCATTATTCCAGGTCATATCCGGTCTGTCGAGTAGCATGATATAAGAAATGGTATTGAGCTTAAAGCTCAGTATCCGGCCAGACATTTTAGCCAGTTCATTATCAGAAACCCCAAGTTTACCGCCATGTAAGTCATTGACTACATTTTCAATACCATCAAGCAAGCTGTTTACTTCGATTTCATTTTTCTCAAATGAAACAGATTTAGCTAAAATTGTCGCGACAATATCCTGCTGGTATTCGCACTGCTTAAGCGCAACCATAAAATCATTGTTGATGGCTGCAGGCTGATCAGCATCAATTTCCAACTTGTACTCATCTACGTATTTAAACGCATTGGCCTCGTTTATTTCCGGTTCAAGCCTTTTTAGATACTTGATAACATCCATGATTTCATGATGCTGTAAATTAATACAAACCATGCTGCCGAAGTGAAAAATATACACACGTTTGTTTTCCGTCTCCTTGAGAATGCCTTGTAATAAATTATCCTGCAGAGCCAGATAATCTTCCCACTTCAATTTACCGGTAATGCCAAAATGCCTAGCAACTCTATTTAAGTTTAACTCATTACCTAAAACAATGGCTTTAAATTCAGCCTGCATGCCCTCTTCCCTCCGTCAATTTTTTTATTTCTTGCTGCATGCTACGTAAACTAGCCGCATAGCTATAAATTCAGTATATTCTGACGATTACATAAGTTAGTTTATGTATTTTTCTGTAGTTTTATATAGTTCGGCAGTTAAATTTATATTAATAAAGCAGTGAAAGCGGAATACTTGAAATATCGAAATAAATTTCGGCATTTCTCATAACGAGCTGCTAACAAAGGAGGACTATATGAGCACAGAAACTACTTCACAAAAGCCCCAAAAGGGTATGGGACTCACCACACAAATTTTTCTTGGTCTCATTCTTGGTACCATTTTCGGATACATTTTTCCCACTTATGGTGTAGAGCTAAAACCAATAGGCGATATGTTTATTCGCATGATCAAAATGATTGTTGTTCCTTTAGTATTCAGTTCACTTATTATGGGTATTGCCGGTACAGGTGATTTTAAAAAGCTAGGCCGTTTAGGCGCCAAATCAATTTTATGGTTTGAATTCGCCACAACAATCGCATTGTTTATCGGCTTGCTTGTAGCAAACGTACTTCAGCCAGGTGTGGGCGTAAGTGTTTCTGCTGGCGATACCGCTGCAGTTGCTGCTGCTGCCAAAAAAACAATCAATCATATTGATATGATTGTAAACATTATCCCTACCAACGTCGTCGATGCTGCAGCCCGCGGTGATATGCTGCAGATCATTTTCTTCTCTACCTTTTTTGGCATCTCTGCCGCTGCCATGGGCAAAACGGGCGAACCTGTTGTAAAACTTGCAGTTAGTGTCGCAGAAATTATGTTTAAGTTTACTGGGTATGTGATGAAAGTTGCTCCTATCGGCGTTTTTGCCTTGATTGCCTTTACTGTAGGAAAATTTGGCTTAGGTATGCTTATCCCCTTGGCCAAACTCATCGGCTCGCTATATTTTGCTTTAATTCTCTTTATCATCCTTATGGTAATAATTGCTTCACTAATTATACGTGTTAACTTTTTCCATCTCATTAGAGCTATCAAAGAACCGCTTTTGATTGCTTTCTCTACTGCTTCCAGTGAGGCTGCCTTACCACTAGCTATGGAGAAGCTCGAGAAATTCGGCATTCCAAAACACATTGTTACCTTTGTATTACCAACAGGTTATACCTTTAATCTTGACGGCTCTACTCTATATAGTGCGCTTGCTGTAATTTTTATCGCCCAAGTATACGGTATTCCATTTGATCTCTCCCAGCAAATAATTATGCTCCTGACACTCATGTTGTCAACTAAAGGTATTGCCGCAGTACCGGGCGCTTCCTTGATTGTCATTGCCGGTACCGCAGCTGCATTCGGCTTACCTGTCGAAGGTATTGGTATTATTCTTGGGGTTGACCGCATACTTGATATGGCTCGTACAGCTTGTAACCTCACCGGCAATTGTATTGCTGCAGTAGTCGTCGCCCGCTGGGAAAAAGAACTGCCTGATGAAACTTTAAAGATTGCCTATGCACAAAACTATGACGACTAATTAGCTAAATCAAAAAAAATCCTCCTGTCGCATTTTATTGACAGGAGGATTTTTTTGACTTTACTCTATTCATTTGCTAAAAAGATAATACTCTCTAAAAACTTTCTAATGTTCAGTTTGCCGCGATAAGTACTTTTCCCTTGAATAAAGGCCATCTCCTGCCGAACCTCTTTAAACTCAAATAAAGTGCCGCTGTATTGCTGAAATTTATCATTATAATAATCATCAATGCCAGTAGTAGCCATATTATGCAGCGCCTTAGCAAGGGTACGCCTTACCCTTTGTTCAATGGTCTTGACATCTTGTCCGGCAGTCTCGGAAATTCTCTGATAAATTTCATGCAAATGATAAGATTTTTTGGCATCAGCTGAAATTCTCTTTTCGATTTCCAGTATTAAATGGTAAATATTTTCCACTCCGGCTTCGCCAATAATACCAAGCTCAGAAAAAATTCGAAAAATCTTCGCCCGTTTATCTGTATTGGTTTCAACTTCCGGTTTCTTCACAGATGGTTTGTTATAAAGCGCTGTTGTTTGTGAAATCAGTGACATTGCGGCCCGCAGGCGACGGCTTTCCTCAACCTTTTTGAAGACAGATACAAACTCTAGTACATTAATGGGTTTATGAATATAAAAATCAATGCCGTTTTTATAGGCCTCGGTAATCATATCCTGAGAGGAGCTTTGCGATATCATAATAAAGGAGGTATCAGCCCCTAGCTGTTTCAGACTAGTAATGAGCTTTACGCCATCTTGCCCTGGAAGTAATAAATCTACCAGCGCAATTTCCGGCTGATATTCGGTAATGACCTGCTCCGCCCTAAGCCCATCTGCACATTCTGCCACGATTGTACCAAGCTCATATTTTTCCACAATATTCGAAATAATTTTCCTTACTACAGCATCATCATCAATTATTACTAAACGCACCTTATCACCATCTCACTCTGAAAGTTTGTCTAACTGTGTACAGCTGCCAATTGATCAATCGGAATCACCACTGTAAATATTGTTTTTCCCGGCTGTGATTCAAGGGTAACAGTCCCCTTTAAAATCTCTGCTAAATTCTTAACATGCGCTAACCCAAGGCCTGTAGAAAGCTCACCTGTTTCCTCGGAAAATTTGGTGGAATAACCTGGCGCAAAAATCAAAGCAAATTCTTCTTTCTTTATACCGCAGCCATTATCGCTCACCACTAAAGTAAGCTTCTCCGCCGAACAAGACGACTGCACGCTAATCAAGCCGCCAGTTTCCACCGCATCAATGGCATTTGTCAGCAAATTATCTAAAATAGATACTAACGTAAAGTGCCTGTCTGTAACAAGATCACCGCTGTGTTCAAAACTAAAATGCACATTTTTATGAATACTATGTGCTAACCGCCGTGTATTTTCTTCTACTAGCTGAAATATTTCTGACACGCTCATACACTGGTTGTTAAGCGAATGCTCCAGGATGTTCTCCATACCATGTGTCACTCGGTAATAATTCTTTTTAATCTCATGAATATCTCTGGCAATAGCCAATGACTCGGCAGCCGGTGACTGGGAATCATTTAACGCCACAGGCTCAAGCGCCGTTAACTTTTGGTATAATGTATACCCCTTTTGCATTACTGTTTCAATATCATGTGATGATTTTTTTAGATAAAACAGCTCGGCTTTTAACTTAGCAATCAGCAGCGTCTGTTCTGCATAACGCAGCGCTTGTTCTTCGGCTAATACAAAAGCAGAGTATTTTCTGAGACCAAAGTAACTGTAAACAGTCAAAATAGAACGGAGTACCCCTACCGCAACAATGCTGGAAAGTACAACTTCCAAACTACGTCCGAGCAATCCCCAATGAAGAATAATCTCTATACAATTACTGGCAATATCAGCTATACTCAATAACAGCAGCATTGTCGGCATATTTTCTACCTGACTCCGAATTTTTAAAACAGTAAACAGCACCCCATAACTAACGTAATATGCAAGTGAAGGCAGGTTATGCAAAATTACATGGTACAAGGGCTCTACACCAAAGGGATACTGCATAGTACAACGCAGTGCAAAAATAAATCCGCCGCTAAATGCGGCGGCGCGCAAGGGGGATATCTTTGGAAAATACAGCAATAGCGTAGATAAAATGGCTACACTTAAAGTAAACCGGAAATATCCTTCAAAGGGATAGATGTATATCATCCCCGCTATACTTACCAGCAAGACAACATGATTTAGCACAATTTTCCACCATCTTAATTGCTCTTTGCCAAAGCATTAATATATTCGAAAATATCTTTATATTGTTTCGCTACTATTATGCACTTTCCTTCAAAATAAGCTAACTCGTCTTTTAAGAAAGATGGATTTAAATGTAGGGGCGGCCTCTGTGCCTGCCCGTGTTCAAACATTCTAATGAGAATAACTTTCTATGGTACTAAGAAAAGCAATCTTATAAGCTTGTTTTTCGTAACACCACAGATTCGTTTTTTCTTGTTAGAACGCCTCTACGCGAGCAGGCACGGAGGCCGCCCCTACCTAAAATTTAATAAGGATGCCCTAGGATAATTTATATCACTAGTGCGATAGTCCCTCGGCTTTATCTATCGTCCAATAAGTTCAGCTTTTTCGCTAGCCATTTGGTAGTACTAGCCTGAATTACTAGTGTTGCAAGTATTGCCATAAATGTTATTGAGGCTATAATATTTGCATTTTCTATATTCATACCGACAAGCATGCCTGATAAAGCTGCCGGAATAACCCCTGTTTCCCGCGTCCAAAACATAAATAAAATTTCATTTTTACGCCATTTAGCCAACCGGTCAGGCAGCGTACAGCATAAAACTGCAAGCGGACGCGCGATGAACATAAATACGGCAACAATGATGCAGCCCGGCAGTAAATGTTCTTTTATTACCGAAAAATCGACATGCGTACCCAGCAAAATAAAAATCGTCATACGCAACAGCAGCGATCCGCTTTCAATAAAGCTATGCATTTCCCGTAGCGGCTTTTCTGCCATCTTCCAGCCCAAATATTCCATGTTGCCATATACCAAACCTGCTACAAACACCGCCATAAATCCGCTTGTCTCTAAGTGATCCGCTGTTATATACGCAGCAATAATAACCGGCAAAATTAAAGCATGCGCATACTCAGCTAATAGTCCGCCAGATTTTTTGCTAATCAAGAAAGCTGCACATAAGCCATATAATACCCCGATTAGAATTCCGCCGCCAGCCATAATAATAAACTTACTCAGACTGCCGCCAAGCGACAACTGTCCAGTTGTCATAACCCCTAAGACGGTAAATGTTACAATAGCGCCTGTCGCATCATTAAAGGCGGACTCACTTAGTACCGTCTGAGCTACCCGCTCTTTAATTTTCACCGATAGAAAAATTGGCACTAAAGTAGCCGGGTCTGTAGAAGCAAGGACTGCTGCCAAAAGGAGTGCCGAAATTAGGGAAATGCCCAGTACTGCATGAGCAGCATAGCCCACCACCGCTACCATAACTAGTACAGCTAATGTGGAGAGGAGTAATAAAGTCAGCCACACACTTTTAAGTATTTTTAGACTTACCCCTGTTCCGCCATGAAATAATAAAAAGGCCGCCCCGATAATTAATGTCAATTGATTAAGCGTTGAACTTGCAGGAACATCAATGAACCCGAGCCCCGGCGGTCCAATGATAATCCCCGTCACTAAATATAACACCACATCAGGCACCTTTAATAGGTCCGCAGCTTTCCCTGTCACAGTACCGACAAAAAATATTGCCGCAAAAATAAGCAATACATGCTGAGCTAGCGCTATTGCCTCTTCACCCATCAATCTAGTTCCTCCAGTTTATGAATACCTTTAGTGTCACCAACTACAAACAAAATATCTTCATCTAATATTTTTTCGCTCGGCACAGGCGGTACAATGACATCCTCCCCGCGTTTAATGGCCACCACATTAACTTTATACTTAGCGCGCAGATCCGTCTCGGCCAAGGTTTTACCAACCAGAATGCGTGGTGTTGCTACCTCTACCATGGTCAAGTTAGGGGACAACTCAATATATTCCATTACGTTTGTTGCCACTAGATTATGTGCAACACGCTGCCCCATATCTCTTTCTGGATAAACCACCCGATCAACGCCCAGTTTAACCAGCATCTTGCCATGCAGCATATTACGCGCCTTAGCTACAATATATTTAACTCCCAGCTCCTTTAAGAGCAGTACTGTCAACGTATTGGCCTGCACATCTTCGCCAATTGCCACTACCACAACATCAAAATTACGAATTCCCAGCGCTTTCAGCGTTTCTTCCTCTGTTGTATCCGCTTGTACTACATGCGTTACCTCATCGCTGAAGCCTTGCACTCGTTCTTCATTTGAATCAATAGCAAGCACTTCATAGTCCATATTAGTTAAAGTACGGGCTACACTTTTACCAAAACGACCTAACCCAATTACTGCAAACTGTTTATTTTTCTTTTTCATATCTTATCGCCCCTAGCCAATTAAAATTTTACCTTCTGGATGCTGAATACGGCCTTTTCTTTCGCGCATAGCCAGCGCGAGTGCCAAAGTCACCGGTCCAACCCGGCCGGCAAACATAGTAATAATCAGCCATAACTTACTTGGCACTGTCAAAGTTGGTGTAATACCAGTTGTCAAGCCAACTGTACCAAACGCAGACGTTACCTCAAACAGCAATTTTAAAAAAGGAATATTTTCATGAATACTAAGCATCATTGTTACAAAGATAACCAGATTAGCAGCAATGCTGGCCACCGAAAACGCCTTGAGAATAACCTCTTTGGAAATGGTGCGTGAAAATACCACTGCTTCATTTTTCCCGCTGATCATCGCCCAAATAGCAGCAACTATGACGCTAAACGTTGTTGTTTTAATCCCGCCCCCGGTAGATGCGGGTGATGCGCCAATAAACATTAAGATTACCATAAAGAAGATGGTGGCTTCATTCATTTTGCCGATATCTATCGTATTGTAGCCAGCGGTCCTGGGGGTGACTGACTGAAAGTAACTACCCAAAAATTTACCTTGCCAGGACAGATTTCCTAAGGTGTCCGGATTATTCATTTCCAGCAGAAAAATAATAATAGTGCCAACAGCAATTAATGCTGCTGTGGCTGTAAGTACCACTTTGGTATGCATCGTAAATTTATTAAATTTGCGCTGATGCCATACATCATAAAAAACAGTAAAGCCTAAGCCGCCTAATATAATTAGCCCTGCTACCGTAAAATTCACCGTAAAATCATCCACATAGCTTGTTAAACTAGAAAAGTTTCCAAATAAATCAAAACCAGCATTACAAAAAGACGATACTGCATGCCAATACCCAAAGTAAATGCCCTTTAAGCCATATTCCGGATACCACTTTACTGCTAAAATAGTGCCACCGATAAATTCAATCACTAAAGTAGCCTTAATAACATATTGCGTTAGCCTTACAACCCCGGATAAATTTAACGAATTCAGGGCCTCCTGCAGGATAAGCCGTTCTCTAAGCTGAATCTTGCGGCGCATAATCAGTGCCATTAAAGTGGCCATAGTCATAATTCCCAGTCCGCCTGCCTGAATTAGACCAATTACTACCATCTGCCCAAAATACGAAAAATAAGTTCCGGTATCAACTACGATCAGACCTGTAACACAAACGGCTGACGTAGCGGTAAAAAGGGCATCGACAAAGTTCAGTCCCTTGCCTGAGGCTGATGCGGCTGGCAGCATTAATAAAAAGGTCCCGCATAAGATAAGTCCGGCAAACCCTAGTACAAGAATTTGATAGGGTGTTAGCTTCCATCTTGTCATATCTAACAAATTATCAAAATCAATTGGTACGTCGTGTACCTTCATTCCTGTCACCTCATAGCATGGAATTTTACGCATATTCCACTTTTCAATTTTAAAATAAGATAAAAGAGTCCAGCAAATGCCAAAGAAGATTTCTCAGAAGCTGAGAAATCTATCTTTTTATCTGCTACTCATTCAAATGATATGGCACAGTAGTAACAATTATATTTTTCCTAAAAATGATCAATGTCATTCTAAGAATCCACCCTGATTGATTATGTAAAAAACGGTGCCACCATTCTTTCGTCTCAAATTCCGGAATAAGAACTGTAATATAGTCGTTCGGATTTTTTGTATTGGCCCGCTGTTCAATATATGTAAGCAGCGGATTCATCAGCAAACGGTAAGGTGACTGTAAAATAACAAGTTCTACACCAGGATTCCAGGTTTCCCATTTTTCCCGAACTTTTCGTTCCGCGTCTTCATCACTAGCTACATTAACCGCAACAATATTGTCGCTGATAACTTTTGCATATTTGATGGTCTCATATACCACACTGGTTGGTGTCGCTACCGGTACAATTACTAGATGTCTAGCCTTAACCGACATAATTTCCTGCTGCGACCTGCCAGTTTCCAGCGGTAAATGCAGTTGTTTAGCCATAGCGTCATAATGGCGGCGAATGGCCTTAAAAAGACAGATCATTAACGGAATAAAGAGTAGAATAATCCAGGCGCCATATATAAATTTAGTAACCGTAATGACAATTACAACAATCCCTGTAGATAGTGCCCCTAGACCGTTCAAGAGAGCCCGCAGCATCCAATAGCTGCCTTTTTCTCTTTTCCAGTGCAGTACCATACTAGACTGTGCCATGGTAAAAGAAATGAAAACCCCGATGGCATACAATGAGATAAGATGATCGATTCTTCCGTTAAAAATGACAATTAACATACCAGCAGCTATAGTAAGCAAAATGATACCATTGGAATATGTCAGTCGTTCACCGCGCGTGGCAAGATAACGCGGCAAGTAACCATCTCTGGCAATAATGGAAAGCAAAATAGGTAGTCCATTATAGGCTGTATTCGCAGCCAAATATAATACCAGCATAGTTGTAATTTGGATATAGAAATAAGCGCCGTTACGGCCAAATACATTTTCAGCTAACTGCGACATAGCTGTTACATCAGGCACAGGCATAATATGATAATGCATAATCAAAAAGGCAATGCCCAGAAACATAACACCTAAAATACTCGCCATCCAATAAGTAGTAATTGTCGCATTACGCGATTCAGGTGCTTTAAACATCGGCACACTATCGGCAATAGCTTCTACCCCTGTCATGGAACTGCAGCCATTGGCAAAACCACGCAGAATCAAAAACAGCATCGCCCAGTCCATTGGTTCTTTAGCCATGGACGTAGCCGGAATGAGTTCAGGCGCTAAAAAAAATGCTTTATAAAGACCCACCACAAGTAAGCTTACAACACCAAATAAAAATGCATAAGTCGGCAGCACAAACGCATCCGATGATTCACGCACCCCGCGCAAATTTACCAGCATAAGCACAATAAATAAGACCGCTAAATCAATGGTAACATCATGTCCGGCAAGACCGGGAAAAGCTGAAACAATGGCATCTGTACCTGCGGCAACACTTACTGCAGCTGTCAGCACATAGTCGGCAAAAACTGCTCCTGCTACCACCAGTGACGGCATTTCCCCCAGATTTTTCTTAGTAACAGCATAAGCGCCGCCGCCGCTAGGATTGGCTTTAGCCACCTGAACATAAGATAATGCCACAATACCTAAAAGAACAAGTATAGATATGGCAATTGGCCCCATATATCCGTACGCCATTACGCCTGAGACCCCTACCAGGGTCAGCATAATTTGCTCCGGACCATAGGCGACTGATGACAATGCATCAGAAGAAAAAATTGACAAGGCCTTCCACTTTGGCAACCGCTCGTGCGCTAGCTCTCGGTTATGTAACGGTTTACCAATAAGCAGGCGCCGGATTGTGTGCATCATGACTATAAACCCACCTTTAAAATAATATGCTACAGGTTTTTTGACAATAAAAAAAAGACCTACTGGGCGATCTTATACTCCCCCCTTATTTTAGCCGACGAAGTTAGCTGACGGGTAGAATGTTAAGAGTAAACATTCCTTCTGAAAAATCAGAATTAACCCCACAAGACTTGGGTCCTCCGCTTCATTATGAATTAGGCCGCTATAAATATTTTATAAATATTAGCTAAATATCTATAAAAATTTTGTAAATATTTATTTGAACAATATCTTATTATATACCTTTTGTTGTAGAAATAAACCTGCATTTTATCGCATTTATATTTAACCTTCTGATTTGCCGTACAAAAATTAAATATAATTATCTAAATACATTAATTTTCACAGTATTACAGTTGTTTACGACTCTTTTCAAGATAAAGTAGCTAAAAAACGATCATTCCCATAAGCGGGCGGCCATTTTTAACTCTTATATTTTTATATATAATCCCCTATTAAAAAATATTTACTCATTTTTATACAAAAATAAACAAATTTTACTTGTAAATAGATACGGCGTTTATATATTTTATGCTATACTCAAAGTAGTAAATTAATGTCTAATTAAGGGGTGTACTAGAAATGAAGCAATGTACGACAATTGGATTCATCGGTATCGGCGTAATGGGAAAAAGTATGGCAGCCCATTTATTAAAAGCCGGCTATCCACTTTATGTATACAACAGGACTAAGGAAAAAGCACAGCCACTGCTTGAACAAAATGCCCATTGGGCCGAAAATATATCCTCTTTGGCGGCTAAATGCGATGTAATCATTACCATGATCGGCTACCCCAAAGATGTGGAAGCCGTCTACTTTGGTCAAGATGGCATTTTAGCGCATGCCAAACCAGGGACATACCTATTAGATATGACCACGTCTTCCCCCGAATTGGCAGTGAAAATATATAAGGCTGCTAAAGAAAGAGGACTGTTTTCACTAGATGCCCCCGTCTCCGGCGGTGATATAGGAGCCAAAGAAGGTAAACTGGCTATTATGGTTGGCGGAGATAAATCAGCCTTTGACGCTTGTTTACCAATCTTAGAATTAATGGGCAAAAACATTATTTTGCAAGGTTCAGCCGGCGCCGGACAGCACACTAAAATGTGCAACCAGATTGCCATTGCCAGTAATATGATGGGCGTCGCCGAAGCCATGGCCTATGCTAAAAAATCCGGGCTACAGCCGGAAACAGTGCTCAAAAGCATCGAAACAGGCGCGGCAGGCAGCTGGTCACTATCGAACTTAGCCCCGCGCATGCTAGCCGGCAATTTTGCGCCAGGCTTTTATATCAAGCACTTTATTAAAGACATGAAAATTGCCATTGATTCAGCCGAGCAAATGGGACTAGATGCTCCGGCACTGAAGCTGGCCAAACAGCTTTATGAAGAGCTTGCCAGCCAAGGAGAGGAAAATAGCGGGACACAGGCACTATTTAAATATTATAATCGGGAGTAAAATAAGAGGCCGTCACTCATGTGGCGGTCTTTCTATCTTTATCTCCCGTTACCTTCGTCTCCATTATGTTCCAATTCCCCTCTTGAGAGGGGTGGCGCGTTAGCGACGGGGTGTGTTGGCTTTTAGATTGGGTTCGTATTGTTTTTAACCCCTGCCGCCCTTGCTCGCCCGGGGGACTGGAACCTTGTCCCTCTACTGTGAATAGAAAAGCTAATATGCCACTCATGTTGCTTGGGACAAGGTTCCTGTCCCCCTCAGTGGTATTTTAGACCCGCTCCGCCAGCACTTTTTTACATGATTTAAAAGTAGAAATCCCCCATGTCCTTTTCAATGATCTCTGACCCTTTACTAGTAATCTTCTTCCAGAACTCACTATGAGTGTCAATAATATCAATTAGATCCGCATACAGCACGCTATAGCCACTGATGGCACCGACTGTATCATTAGGAATAGTGTATACTCGTATTGCATTATTGCCTAGTAAAAAGTTTTTTTCCGTCCCACCCCAGGAACTGGCAAAATGATCATAGCTCCAACCATCCCAAAGTCCCTTTAACTTTATGCGATAACCCGTATTATCAGCTAAGCAAATTTCCTTGATGCGCGCGGCAAAATCAACGTCTTTTACAAAAAGATCCTCGATATTGTAAATTTCACCTGTTGTCAAATCAATATGTATACCGCAGTCGATTTTGTTAGGATGTGCTGTACCTAAAGTAAAGCTATCGCCCCTAAAGTGTATCCCCAGCAAAATTCCATTATAAAAGGAAACCTCGAAATCACCATGTATTGCGCTGTCGGGCGATGGATTATTTAGTGAGAGAATTTTTGTTTTCAGATTATCATTAATCTTACTTTGTAATGCACCATCAGCCATACCACTCACCTGAGGAAAAAATAGCTTACTGCCCTCCGCCTGATACTCACTTTTAATAATTTTGACAGCAGCTGCTGCCTTTTTTGTCTCTGCAAGCAGCACCTTTAAATCAAATGCCTGGGCTGGTTTTTTATTCTTTTCCCATGAACGAACAAGCGCAAAGTGAAGAGTTTGCGGCTTGGCCTCAGGCTTTACAAGCAGCACAAATTCCCACCGAACAGGCCCGCCTGCCAAATACTTGTCGCCTACTGGCGCCGTATCCTTCGACACCGCTTGAATGGAATCCGCGCTATCTGAGTCAAGCTGCCAGTCATAGCCTGTTCCTCCGGCGGCGTAAAGATTAACTTTAATATAATCACCAGGTTTTACAGTGACTTCTTGCGATGCTATTTCGCCACTCCTGCCATTCACCTCAACGGTCTTAACTACAGCATAATTATCCGCTTTTTGCTCCTCGGCAGCCGCCGCACCGATGACCGTTAACAGCATAACCAGCATTAGCGCTACTACTAAGCTACTCTTTTTCATATTATCACCATCCGTATTTTTTATCTTGCCTTACGCTTGAAAAAACAAGCTGATTTACTATAATAATAAGGCAAATCAACTTGCATGCATAGTAATTTTCCAATTTAATTCTTGATACCCTTAAATTAATACAATAATATATACATCACTAATTATTATATTTCTAGTAATAATTGTAAACCCATCTATTTTTTAAAAAATAAAAATTTTAAATAAAGATTCTTGACAAATTATAGTCCCTATGCCATTATTAATTAAAACAATCGTTTGTTTAATTAATAATTAATGCCTTTAAGTAAAAAAGGAGGTTTACTACTATAAAAACCAATACACAAGCAAAATTAATTGAAATCGCTACACCTCTCTTTGCGACCAAAGGATTTGCCGCGGTATCTGTGCGCGAAGTAACTGATGCAGCCCAAGTTAATGTTTCTGCTATATCGTATCATTTTAGCGGCAAAGAGGGACTCTACCAAGCCGTTCTAGAAAATCAACTCGCCCCTTTAGGAGAAGCCATGTTGGTGCAGGAAAAACTTTCTCTCTCACCGAGTGAGCGGCTAGCATTCTACGCTGAGCAGCTTGAACATATCCATAGCCAGCGGCCTTTTTTAGCCAGGTTCATGAATAGCGAGTCTATCAACCCTACTGATTACGGCGGGCCAATTATTGAAAAACATCTGGCTCAAGTCTACCACTTTATGCATACTGCTCTACAAGAGGGCATTGCCAGGGGAGACTTTCGTGCTGACTTAAATGTAAATTTTGCCGCAGTTTCGTTAGCGGGAATTTTAAATTTTTATTTTATTGCCAAACCGCTTATTCAAAGATTTAATACAGTATCAAACAATAGCAATATTAAATATGCTGCTCATGCCTTTCGTATTTATCTGCATGGTATAAGTAAATAAAAGGTGAGCATACCTTACAAATAAGAGTATGCTCGGCAGGATATTTTTTCGTCACATTCCAAACAAATGTTTGTTTTATTTTTTTAATACTTATGAAAGGGTGATAATTCATGAAAAATGCGGCAAAATTTATTAAAGTCATTATCGTACTTTTACTTGTACTCGGAGGCGGCAGCACTTATTATTATTTGCATCGCGGCGAGGTATCAACAGATAACGCCGCCATTGACGGATGCACAGTAGTAATAAGTTCGAAAGTACCTGGCTATGTGAAAACCTTACATATTCAAGATAATCAGGAGGTTAAGGCCGGCGATATTCTGCTGGAAATTGATCCAGCCGATTACATCACCAAACGCGACCGGGCTAAAGCTGCGTTAGCCGCCGCCCAAGCAGCAGCTAGCGCATCACGCAGCAACCTCGCGACAACAAGTGTTTCCGCGCCTTTTAGTGCTAATGCAGCACAGGCTCAGGTTGCCTCAGCAGAGGCTACCTGGGAAAAAACATCTGCTGATAGACAACGCATGGAAAGTTTATTTAGCGCTGATGCCTGCTCCCGCCAGCAGCTCGATCAGGCAGTTGCGACAGAAAAATCAGCCCGCGCCACTTTAGAGCAAATGAAAGCAACCCTTCAGTCCGTAAGCACAGCACCAAGCGCAATTGCCTCGGTTAAAAGCACAAGTGAACAATTAGAAGCCCAGGTCAAACAAGCCGAAGTAGATCTTCAGCAGGCTGAAAATGACCTAGCTAATACCAAAATTATTGCGCCCATAGACGGGCGAATTACCAAACGCAGTGTAGATCTTGGAAATTTCGTGCAAACAGGTCAGCAGCTAAGCTCACTTGTCGGCACGGATTTATGGGTCATTGCCAACTTCAAAGAAACCCAGCTTGAGCATATGCATCCCGGTCAAACTGTTGACATCCGAATTGACGCCTTTCCAAATGTAATACTGCACGGCAAAATAGACAGCCGGCAAGCAGGGACAGGTTCTCACTTTTCTCTCTTTCCAGCTGAAAATGCCACAGGCAACTTTGTCAAAACCGTCCAGCGCATACCAGTAAAAATCACTTTTGACAGTCGGCCGGATGGCAACCTGCAGCTTGGCCCAGGCATGTCGGTAGTACCAATTGTCTATACTGAAGGCAGAGGGTCAAAATGAGTGATGCTGTAGAAAGCCCAAAAAGTCCCCTGCTGGTTTCTATAGCAGTTAGCCTTGCCGCCTTCATGGAGGTACTAGACACCACTATTGCCAACGTTGCTCTTTCAAATATTGCCGGGGCAATTGGCGCCACTTCTGAGGAAAGCACCTGGGTATTGACCTCCTACTTGGTCTCAAACGGCATTGTGCTGCCACTGTCAGGCTGGTTTTCAAACCTTATGGGACGAAAAAACTTCTTTATCTTTTGCATCTTAGGCTTTACCCTAACCTCTTTTCTATGCGGCATTTCGACTTCGCTGCCTATGCTTATTGTGTTCCGTTTATTACAAGGTTTAACAGGCGGCGGTCTGCAGCCAACCCAGCAGGCCATCATCAAAGACAGCTTCCCCCCTGAAAAACTGGGGATGGCCTTTGCCATCACTGGCATAACAACAGTCTTGGCGCCTATCCTTGGACCAGTGCTAGGCGGCTATATCACCGATAATTTTAGTTGGCGATGGATTTTTTTCATGAATGTGCCTGTCGGCTTAATTGCCGCCTATCTAGTCAACATTCTGGTAGTGGATACACCTGAATCCAAAAGGCAGGATACAGGTCCTGTCGATTATATTGGCCTTAGTCTGATTGCACTGGGTCTTGGCGCACTACAAATCGTGCTGGATAAAGGCCAACAGGAAGATTGGTTTGACAGTTCTTTTATTGTGAGTTTTTCCTGCATTTCTGCTATCGGTCTCCTATTAGCAGTCTATTGGCTGCTAAAACAAAAAAATCCGGTAATCGAACTAAAACTCTTTAAAATTCCCAGCTTCAATATGTCCTGCTGGATGATTTTCTTTGTCGGCTTTGCTTTATATTCAAGCGCCACCATCTTACCTATGCTTGTACAGATGAACTTTGGCTATAATGCAACCCTGTCCGGCTTTGTCCTTTCACCAAGCGGCGTAACCTCAATTCTGCTCATGCCGATTGTTGGAAAACTTGTAAGCAACGTTCAAGCCAAGTATCTGATTGCTTTCGGCATGCTGCTAAACGCGCTCGGCATGCTGGCAACCGGATTTATAACACCACAGACTGACTACTTTACCTTCACCGTAGTGCGTATCCTACAAACAATTGGCCTGCCGTTTTTATTTGTGTCTTGCGGCACTCTGGCCTTCTCAAAGATTTCTGCCGAAAACAGCAGTAATGCTTCGGCGATTTTTTGCCTGATGCGTAATCTTGGGGGCAGCGTCGGTATCTCGCTGGCCACAAGCCTTATTACCCATTGCCAGCAAATCGAACAGTCAAATTTGGTGCAGCACCTGACAAATGCAGATCCCGGCTACCAAAGTACGCTTGCCAGTTATACGCAAAAGATTATGAATTTGGGCGTCCCCTCTGCCCAAGCAGCAAACTCCGCGATGGGGCAAATATATAAAGAGCTAATCCATCAAGCCAGTATCCTTGCTTACCGGGATGTTTACAACTTGCTGGCTCTGCTCTTAATGGGTGTAGCAGTAATTGCCTTATTCATGCCAGGCAACAAACTGCACAAAAAAAATGCTTCTGCTTAAAGCAAAAGCAAGAAACTCCGGCTAGCTAAGTTATTTTTCAAGAAATGCCTCATATACCATTGATATAATACTGCCATATTTCCCTGTTTCAAAATTATTGGTCACAAACCGATCAACATCCCCTGGCATACTTGGCGCATGCACACGATTTGTCAAGAGAATAATAGCCATATCATGCTTAGGATCAATACAGCTGTCGATACCCGTCCAGCCGGTATGGCCGATGACCTGATCACTCGCATAGGGTCCAAACTCAAAAACTGTATCCTTATTACCGCCCTTATTCCAGCCTAGACCAATTTCTCTATCGCGGTCTGTTGGCTTAGTAAAATAGGTCAAGACAGCTTGATCACACAGCTTGTACCCGCCATAACCGCCACCATTTAAAATGGTTTGCGCCAGCACCGCTAAATCTTCAGTCCTAGAAAAAAGTCCGGCGTGACCTGATACGCCGCCTAAAGAATAATAGGCTTTTTCATCGTGTACTTCGCCTTGCAAAGTATACTGCCTTATTCCCGGGAAATATACCTGATGATCGCGCGTATTGCCATTACGCTCAGTTGCGGCAAACTGGTCTTTCAAAAAACCTTTTTGCAAAGGATTAAATAGCGTATTAGTTAGCCCCAGCGGCTGGTAAATATTTCTTTCCACATAATCATCCAGTCGCTGTCCGGTTACTTTTTCGATAATAGCACTGAGTATAATATAGTCTGTATCGCTATACACCGTTTGTGTACCAGTAGGATATACAAGCGGTGTTTTTTCGATTAATTGAAGAGTATTGGCGCGGTCCTGCGAATAAAATTCTCCTGCTTTCGCTGGATCAAAAAACTTGATTTCCGGCGCAAAGCCAGCTGAGTGCGAGAGAATATCCCGTATTTTTATTTCGTCGCGCCCTTCGCCAGTAAATTTTGGTAAATAAAGGGCTATTTTATCCTCTGGACTAACTTTTCCTTCACTGGTCAGCTTCATCATCGCCAATACTGTAGCATACATCTTGGTATTGGATGCCAAATCAAAAAGCGTTCCCGGTGTCATCGGCTGCCATTTGTCTAAAAGCATATCTCCCTCATATTTTTTTTGCCAGCCGTAAGCGGTATTTTTTATAATTTTGCCATCCTTAATAATTAGGAGTACTGCACCGGGAAATCCCTGGTCCACATCTCTTTGTATGAGCACATCGACCTTGGCAAGTTTTTCTTCAGAAAATCCAACCTCGCCCGGACTGCCCAAGGTAAGCTCAGGATACAAAATTTTTACATTAATGTACGCCCCATTCGGCGCAACCTGTAAAACCTTGAGAGTATTATCCCCATTCACAGTATAAGCCCCAATATCAATCTTCATCTTTCCCTGTTTAGAGGCGAGTGCTGCCTGAATTGGCACCACTTTTCCATTAATATACACCTCAGCCTGTACTGCACCATGGTTTTCTATCAGCATAGACCCTTGACCCTGATAAGCCTTAAATACCCGGCGATTTTGCGCATAAATTCGCGTAGTGGGATTATCTTCAGGAAACTTACCATCAAATTGCGACTCCTGACACCCATTTGCTGCCTGAGTAACGACTGCGCCTTCTGCAGCCTGGGCAAAAACGCCTTGGCCTGAGAGTATCACAAATATCAACATACCCAAAACCCTTTGTAATAGTATTTTCACAATGCTTCCCCCCGTTTACTATGTAAGAAATAAGCGTAAAAACAATTCTTCATCCGAAGCAAATAAACCTTTATTTTGCATAGCACTAAGCATGTTTTTAAAAGCCTCCCCCTGTCGCTAAACGTGACATCCCCCTCGAAGAGGGAGACTAAATTAAGAGCCTCCATCCCTGAGGGAGGTGGCGCAAAGCGCCGGAGGGAGTTGCTACCGAGGGATTACAGAGAAGCAGGGCTGTTCGCCTTAGTAACTACTAATGCGGCAGCCCTCTTCTTTGTTTCACGATGACTTTACTATTGCAGTTTATTTATAACGTCCTTAGTTATATCAACACCACCATACGCCACACCGTTTTTATAAAGTATTACACTAAGCTGTCTTTCCTTAGCTACTTCGGCTAAAGCTTGCTGCATCAGCTCATCAAATTGCTTTTCCATCCCTTGTTTTATTTGCATAAATTCATCATATGCCGCCTGCTGTTTAGCCTGAAACTCTTCGGGGGAAAGATTGGCTTTATCCTCCTCTAGTTGACTAGATAGTTCATTTCCCTTTTCATTAAGCTGATCTTGCAACTCTTTAAGTTTTGGGCTTTCGACTACTACCTTGTTTACATCAACAATACCTACATTTTGCATAGCGGGGTTTACTGCTTCCGCCGAGACAGGCATTATACCTGCCAGCATCAGCAAACTAATAACCAAGAAACTAAATACTGTTTTCTTCATTGAGTAAAGCCTCCTCTAGTTTTCTAGCTTGTCCACTTACTTTTATATACTTTTTAGTGCATAAAACCTTGCCTGGAAAGAAAAGCTACAGCTTGCTGATTAACTCAATTTGCTTATTCAGTTCATTAAACCCATTGATAATCCGGTCGGCGCGAGAAATGTCCTGATTTACCGAACTGGGATTATTATAACCAATACATTTCATGCCAGCGGCTTTAGCTGCCGCTACGCCGTTGGTCGAATCTTCAATTACCACGCACTCGCTAGGTAGCAGCCCTAGTGTCTTTGCCGTCAACAGAAAGATATCCGGCGCAGGTTTACTATGTCTGATCTCTTCGCCGCTGATTTTTGCCGCAAAATACTCAGCCATATTAAACATATCCACAACAATCTCAATACGCCGTTTGGCCGAAGAAGAGGCAACTGCCAGTTTCAGATTTTCTTTATATAACTTGCCCGCCAGCACATCTACCCCCTCAATCGGAGCAACAGTACCCTTTGAGGCCAACAAAAATTTCTCAATCTTTTGTTCATAATCTTCCACCAGCTCATTAACAGCTTGCTTGAGATGGTATTTTTCTTTTAAACTAGTAAAAATATGCGTATTAGTCGTGCCAATAAAAGTATTGTACTCTTCGGTGGCGATCTCTAAACCTAAAACCTCTTTGGAATACTGCATAAATACCTTATAATGCATAGGTTCGCTGTCAATAATTACGCCGTCCATATCGAAAATTACACCTTTAATCACTAAGATACCCCCTGCTATGTTCTTACTGTATTTACTTCGTGATAATAACTGACATTTCCTGCACTCTACGCGCAAACAGGGCAAGCCCCGCCAACTATATTGGCGAGTCTTGCCCTGCCCATTAACTGCGCCCAATCGGAATAACTTCAAAGGATACCTTACTTTTCTTGCCATGGCTCTTGATATTAATGACCATAATATGGAATATTTCTTTCTGAAGCAATGTCGCCCCGCCGCCGCCTGATACAAATACTCTTGAATGCTGATATTTTGTCGTTTTAAAAGCATGCACATGGCTTGCCAGCACACCGGCTGTTTTATCCTTAATTTCGCTAAAAAGCAGTTCACTGCCAATGGTGAAGAACTCCTCAGGATCTTGCCATTTATCTGTTTTAGGCGGCACATGCATGGTCACAAACGTGCTCTGGCAGTGCTGTTTTAAGTTTTCTCTCAGAAAAGTAAGCTCGGCATTTCTTAAGCCATACTGACCATAGATATATTGATCTAATGTGTTTAACGAAATAATTTTTAGATTGTACTCCGGAATATTCACTGCAAAATGCACCGGCCCAATCATCTGTTCAAAATTTTCAATAGACTGCGATTTATCCAGAGGATTTATCAGTTCCATTTCATGATTGCCGACAGCAACAAAAAGAGGTAAATCAGGTTCATATTTATTTTTGAAGTTTATAAAAAAATCAAAGTTCTCTTTTGCACCGTTATGGACAATATCGCCCCCATGGAGAATGAATAACGGATTATATTTTCTGGCTGCTTCGAGTGCACTTTGAAAGATGTCATTACTGGTATAGCCTTTATCGCCGACCCAGCTATCCCCAAAAAAGACTATATTGTAATCATAAGGATTAACATACTTTTGCCTTTTTTGCAGCAGCGTTAAGGAATCCTCATACATTGTCATACACATTACCCCGCTTCACAAAATACTTACAAACCATTTTACTATGCTAATACTATATTCAATAGCAGGTAAAGTTGTGACGAATGTAGGCACAATAGACAAAAAAATCCCGCAACCGGATTTTTTGTATTTTAATCTTTAGCTATTTATATGAAATCAGGTTTTATAGAAAAATCCTTAATTCTAAATAATGAACAGGTTCATTGTTGTTTTCTCTGAAATGAAACTTTTTAAATAAAACTTTCTTTTATTGTAGAAAATAGAAAGGTAGCACTAATTAGGGTGCTACCCATCTATTTTTATCTTTTACAATAAAAATTATAATTGACATTTATTATATTTCCTGATATTATTTGTTTAGTAGTTTATGTCGAATTTTGTTAACAGAGGGGATATGTAAAAATGAAATCAACCGGTATTGTACGTAAAGTAGACGAGCTTGGCAGAATTGTAATTCCTATTGAACTCCGCCGCACCCTGTCCATCGAAGAAAAAGATGCAATGGAAATTTATGTGGATAATGACCGCATTATTTTCCGTAAATATCAACCGTCTTGTGCTTGTATATTTTGCGGTAATGCCTCCGAAGTAACCAACTTTAAAGGTAAAAATATTTGCAAAGAATGTCAGGCTGAAATAGAAGAAAAACCCATGTAATATTAGATTCTAAAAGTAGAGCCAGCGGTGTAATATCGCTGGCTCTACTTTTGGGTTGTTTTCTCCGCTGCGCTCATTATTAATACTTGACATACTGCAAAATAGGTACGATACTAAATATTGGAGGTGTGTCCAATGCCAAATTCAATTTCTATACATCCAACATCAATTGCTGAGCGCCAGCACATATCAGCACGGCAGCTGGCCAGTTTAAATAAAAATGCCAATTTAGCTTCCGGCGATAGCAGTTTAGACACTGCCGCCAATGCGCCAGCATATATTTTGGATTTGAGTGACCCGTCAATCAATCGTGCCGCCAATCAATTGCAATCAACAAGTCCAAGCCAAGATTCCAAAATTGACCTTGGTGATTCTCCGGCATATATAGTCGATATCAGCAGTAAATCCATTCGTATGGCTAAAGAGCAAAAAGCTGTACAAAAAGACGAGATAGCCCCAAAAACATTGCTATCTAGCATGCAATGATAAAAAAGGGGCTGTCGCATTAAGCCTGTTTTTAAAAGCCTCCCCCTGTCGCTAGACGCGACATCCCCCTCGAAGAGGGAGACTAAAATAAGAGCCTCCATCCCTGAGGAAGGTGGCGCAAAGCGCCGGAGGGAGTTTCTTCAGATGGGACTAAAGTTAAAAGGAGCTGTTCGCATTAGCAATAATACTAATGCAACAGCCCCTTTTTTTCGTAGACTAAAATCATTTATCTAAGTAATCAGCTAATGAAACAGCCTTGTTTGCCCGAGTACTATTTTTATCTGTCTGATCACTATATAAATCAGTGCTGCTTGAATTATTGTCCAGATAATCCGCTAATGTAACAGATTTATTAGCTATAGCGCCAGTTGTCCCCTGCACTTTATTGCAAATCAAATCTAGCTGCCCCTGCTGCCCATATGTTAAAACACTATATAAACTAGAACTGTTGTTAGCCGAATCATTGCTCAGATAATCCGCTAAGGACGCTGCCTCTGAAGAAATATAACTATCCATATCCGTAGCATTAGTTGCAGCTGCTTTCTTTACTGCTGTTTGAGCAGCAGTATTTTGCGTACTTGCATCGCTGTTTGCCGATAAATTTGTATAATTTGCATTACTGTTCAAAAGACTATTAATTGTTGACATTTAGTCACCCCCATACTATTCAATATTTTTAATTATTGTACAAATAGTAAGATATGTCAACACAAGAAAAGGCTGTAATGATTTCCTCACTACAGCCTTTTCTTATTAATTTTATAACTCGGCCAAAACTAATTCGCCCATTTTTTTCGTCCCAACCTTGGTAAAACCTTCTGTCCAGATATCGCCTGTACGATAACCCTTTTCCAGAACCTTTTCCACTGCGTTTTCAATATTGCGCGCTGGCTCAGACATGCCTAAAGAATATTCAAACAGCATGGCCGCCGACAAAATCTGCGCAAGCGGATTGGCCAGGTCTTTACCCGCTATATCAGGCGCCGAACCATGAATGGGTTCGTACATACCAAAACTATCCTCACGCATACTAGCGGAAGCCAGCATGCCGATGGAACCGGTAATCATCGAAGCCTCATCTGACAGAATATCGCCAAATAAATTGCTGGTTAAGATTACATCAAATTGGGCCGGATTTCTCACTAGTTGCATGGAGGCGTTATCTACATACATATAATTAAGCGCTACTTCCGGATATTCCGGGGCAATCTTTGCTACCACTTCCCGCCACAGACGAGATGATTCGAGCACATTAGCCTTATCGACCAAGGTAACCTTTTTACGCCTTTTCATGGCTGCGGCAAAGGCTGTATGGGTAATACGCGCAATTTCCTTTTCACTATAGGCTTCGCTGTCAAAAGCTGTGACCACACCATTTTCTGCTCTGCGCCCGCGCTCGCCAAAATAAATGCCGCCGGTGAGTTCCCGGACAATTAATACATCCACGCCTGATTCAATAATAGCATCTTTTAGCGGTGATGCCCCTTTAAGCACATCATAAATCTTAGCCGGACGCAAATTTGCATAAAGCCCTAGCGCCGCACGAATGCCAAGGAGCGCTTTTTCCGGACGTTTATCTCCAGGCAGTGTATCCCACTTAGGCCCGCCAACTGCCCCAAGTAGTACGGCGGCGGACTTTTTGCACTGCACTACTGTCTCAGCAGGCAGCGGTTCACCATATTTATCAAATGCGCAGCCACCTGCCAGTACCTTGGTAAAGTTCAGCTGCATCTTATATTTGGCAGCAACCTTATTCATAACCTCAAGTGCGACATCAGTAATTTCAACACCGATACCATCTCCTGGAATTACTGCAATATCATAGACTTTCTGCTTAGTCATTTAATTGTGCCCCCAGTTTATCTTATTTCCTTTTACACATTCAATCAGCCCATTGTTATCCATAATATTTATAATAAATTCTGGGAAGGGTTGAGCCTTATATTCTTTCCCTAAGGTAAGATTCTTGATCACACCGGATTTAAAATCTACTTCTAACTTATGGCCTGTTTGTACCTCTTCCACGGCTTCTTCACATTCTAGAATTGGAAAGCCGATATTAATCGAATTGCGGTAAAAGATTCTAGCAAAGCTTTTGGCAATTACACAAGAAACCCCAGCTGCTTTAATGGCAATCGGTGCATGCTCCCGTGAAGAACCGCAGCCAAAATTCTGTCCGCCTACTACGATATCACCTTTTTTCAATTTTTTCAGAAAATCAATATCCAAATCTTCCATACAATGCTTAGCCAGTTCCTCAGCTTCTGAACTATTTAAATATCTTGCCGGAATGATGACATCTGTATCTATATTGTCACCATATTTTAAAACATCGCCTACTGCCTTCATCTTACATTACCTCCTCAGGAGATGATATTTTCCCTGTTACTGCCGATGCTGCGGCCACCGCCGGACTTGCCAGATATACTTCACTATCGACATGTCCCATCCGTCCTACAAAATTCCGGTTGGTCGTTGAAACACATTTTTCGCCTGCAGCCAGTATGCCCATATGACCACCCAGGCAAGGTCCGCAAGTAGGAGTACTAAAGATTCCACCCGCTTCCACAAAAATCTTGGCTAAACCTTCTTCCATAGCTTGCAGGAAGATTTTTTGCGTGCCGGGAATGACAACTAGCCGCACGCCTCTTTTTACCTTTTTGCCCTGCAAAATACTGGCGGCAATCCGTAAATCATCAATTCGGCCGTTAGTACAGGAACCAATTACGACCTGATCAATTATAACTTCGCCAACTTGGTCAATTGTTTTGGTATTTTCAGGCAAATGTGGAAAAGCTATAGTGGGCTTTAACGCACTAAGATCAATTTCAATTACGCGGCTATAGGCAGCGTCCGCATCTGACGCAAACACTTTATATTCCTTCGTGCAATGTTCGTTAAGATAAAGCACTGCTGTTTCATCGATCGGGAAAATACCGTTTTTGGCGCCGGCTTCAATGACCATATTCGCAATAGTAAACCGATCATCCATGGATAAATTGGCTACACCCTCACCAGTAAATTCAAGAGACTGATATAATGCTCCGTCAACGCCTATCGTGCCAATAAGATGTAAAATCACATCTTTACCGCTAACCCATTTGGCTGGTTTGCCCTTTAAAACTACTTTAATTGCTTCCGGAACTTTAAACCAGGTATGTCCTGCCGCCATACCTACCGCCATATCTGTACTGCCTACGCCTGTCGAAAATGCCCCTAGCGCGCCATATGTACAAGTATGCGAATCCGCGCCAATAATAATATCCCCTGGTTTTGCCAAGCCTTTTTCCGGAATAAGCGCATGTTCAATTCCCATTTCACCCACATCAAAGAAATTAGTAATCTCCATTTGATTGGCAAATTCTCTGACCATTTTAGAATGCTCAGCAGATTTAATATCTTTGTTGGGCGTAAAATGATCAAGTACCAACGCAATCTTGTCTTTATCAAACACTTTGTCAAGCTTGGTTTTATTGAATTCCTTAATCGCCACAGGTGATGTAATATCGTTGCCCAGCACTAAATCGAGCTTTACACTAATCAGTTGCCCTGCTTCAACATAATCCAGCCCTGCGCCTGCCGCCAGTATTTTCTGTGTCATGTTCATTGGTTTAGTCATATTATTCCTCCTACATTCTACTAAGTAGTATTTATTCCCTCGTTTTTTACAACCCCGCTGTTCATTTTGTATACAAAATTCATTTCTTATTTATATTATAGCAAATTCAACAATATAAACAAAATACATATTAATTATATCTTATATAACCATTAGTTATATGTCTAGTACTGCCGCGCTATTAAATTATCAAGAATATAAAACATTATTTATAAGTTTCCTGACCATGCAGGATTAAAAAAAAAGCAGCCGAATTATCTATATTACAGAAACGGTGCGGATAACTAACAAATAAAGGTGAGTAACATGAAAACATTTTCTTTGCGCCATAAAATTCTATTGGCTGTTTTACCTGTTATTATCATAAGTTTATGTACTATTGCCTTTATTTTTTATACTTATGTTAGAGTGACCTTTATTGATAACAAATTAGCTGATATGGAAAAAAATGCTATTCAACATTCCACCACAATAGATATGTGGTTTAACCTTTTAGCCGAGCGGCTGCAAAATGCAGCCAGAACTAAACAAGTCCGCCAAACCTTAAGTAAGAATGAGCCAATTGCCAACTATAAAGATAGCTTGCTCAAAGAACTCCATCTTTCGGCAGCGGATTTGATTTGGTGCGAAGTCATTAGTCCTGATGGCTATGGCCAGCGTTATCTCCTTGATTCACCAGAAGCGTACTCTACTATTTATGTAGATATCAAGCATACAGAATACTACAAAAAGCTGGCTCGTGGAGCAGCAGCAATTCACATTGCCCCCACTGACAATTTAACGCCATCTGGCTATCCAATCGTTGCCGTTGCCGCAATTGTGCCTGATGAGAATGGCAATATGACTGGCATTCTCTCGGTTGGCATTGAAATGAGTGATGCTACGTACAATACTATGAAGCTTTATCAAAATGAAGTATTGCCCTTTGTACTCTTTGACACAAATGATAACCCCTTTTTCTTTAGCAAATCAGACCTTAGTACGGCCGGAGCCGGCTCGGAAATTGGTGCGGCAAAGCATGCGGCTGAAGATGATTCCCCGCGATTTACCTATCAGTGGGACGATTCCAACAAGCTGGCTTATACGCGTCCTATGCCATTTACCCATTGGAGCTTGGCCGTTATAGTTGATGAAGCCGAACTTTTTGCCCCGCTTTATACCTTTTTGCAAAACATTTTCACCACCGCCTTTCTTTTTATCTTGCTTACCGTTATCGTTATTTTCTTTTTAGCCTCATGGCTTACCAAACCGCTTACAAAGTTTGAAGCGGCCATCAGCCAAGTTTCAACCGGTGATTTGTCCTTACTTAGCATTCCTGTACATTCCCATGATGAAATCGGCCGTTTGGCGCGCTCCTTTGAGTATATGGTTACAAACCTAAGAAGAATCAGCAAGGAACGTGATTCTATCCAAAAACAAATCCGCTTGTCTGAGGAAAAATATTCCAAGGCCTTTCGTTCTATTCCCTCACTTATTGCGCTTACCTCCCTAAAAGATGGACGTTATATTGAAGTCAATGATGCCGTGTATACTATATTTGGCTATACAAGAGAAGAAGTCATTGGTCTAACTTCTAGCCAAATTAAGCTGTGGGAAAGCGAAATAGATCGCGAAAAGTTTACCAAAAAAATTCAGGAATGTGGCTATGTCCGTAATTATATGAATGTGCATTGTAAAAAAAATGGCGATCGTCTGCGTGGGTTTTTATCCGCCGAAATCATCGAAATCCACGATGAAAAATGCATCATTGCCTGTTGGACAGATATTACCGCCCTCAAAACAGCTGAAGATGAGCTGCGTTACCTAGGAACGCATGATGCCCTGACAGGCCTTCATAACCGCACCTATTTTGAAAATAAATCAGCCGAACTATCCGAAGAAAAGCAAAACGAAATTGGCATCATTATGTATGACTTAGACGGCCTAAAACTAATCAATGATACACTTGGCCATGCCGCCGGCGATAAAATGTTAGTTGCCGCCGCCGATATTATTAAAGAATCAGCCGGTCCAAACGCTACAGTAGCACGAATCGGCGGCGACGAATTTATTACTTTGCTGCCGCTTTCTTCTAAAGAAGAACTTGCGTCTATTTGCCGGGCAGTTTCTCAAAAAGCGGATCGTCATCCGATAATTGATGAAAACATTTATCTGAGTATTTCCATGGGGTACGCCTTATCCACACCCTCCCAAACAAATTTTAAAAAATTGCTGGCAGAAGCCGACGACAATATGTACCGCGATAAAATGAGCCGCAGCCAGCATGCCCGCAGCGCTATTGTCCAAACTATTATGAATCGCTTAACTACTCGTAATCTAATGACAGCGCCAGAGCAGCATGAGCTAGAAAATTTAGCGTGCCAATTAGCTAAAGACTGCGGTCTTAGCGAGCAGCATATTACTGAAATCAAGCTATTTTCCCAATTTCACGATATCGGCACTATAGCCATTTCTGACTATATTTTATTAAAACCTGCTGGTCTAACTACAGAAGAACGCAAAGACATAGAACGCCATGCCGAAATAGGCCATCGGGTAGCCTTATCCTCGCCTAATCTCACTACAATCGCTGATTGGATTTTAAAACATCATGAATGGTGGAACGGCGGCGGTTATCCCCTTGGTCTAAAAGGCGAAGAAATTCCGCTCGAGTGCCGGATTATTGCCATTATTGACGCGTATGCCGCGATGACAAGCCATCGGCCATATCGTGAAGCCATGCCGTTAGCAGCAGCTATTGCTGAGCTTCGCCGCTGTGCGGGAACGCAATTTGATCCGCGCTTAGTAGCGTTATTCATAAAAAAATTGACAGCTAAAACCTCGTTATAAACATTCCATCTTTTCTCTATATCTGTTAAAATAAAAAGGATGAGCACAGAAGGGATGAACTTAATGTTTGATTTTTCCGAACTAGAAATGCAGCAGCTAGTTATCCATAAAGTAGGCAACAAGCTGCGCGAAGAGGGCTTTTTTGCGGCACCGGACGTGTATTTTCTTAACGACGGCAATGTCGAAGAACTGCTCTTAAAGTATTTTTTATCTTCCTTTAGGGAAAAAGTAGTCTATAAATTTGTCCATGAAACAGATTTACATTTGCATGAGTTATATACTTATGTAACCTCAATCTTCATTGATCAGAATGAATTTTACGAGCAATCCATTAACATCTTAAAACTCTTGTATGAAAAATCTACCCATCCGCAAATTAAAAGCGGCGAATTTTATATGGCTTATTTCTCGGGCTGTAAAATAAGTGAATATACCACCGATGCCATAGGCATTTTTAAAACCGAAAGCAAAGAAAATTACCTTAAAGTAAAAACCGATAATCAAGGCTTTTCCATCGACGCCGATAAGGGTATCAATATTCGGAAACTAGATAAAGGCTGCATTATCTTTAACACGGAATCACCTGACGGCTACCGCATTGCCATTGTCGATCACAGCAGCAAAAACAGTGCCGAAACTGCCGCCTTCTGGAAGCAGGACTTTTTACAGCTCGGGGATGTCCAGGATGAGTATTTTCACACCAAAAACTGCCTGGAACTTTGTCAGGATTTTGCCGAAAATGTCTATGGGCCAGTGCATCAAGCTGATAAAAAAGACCAAGTGGTATTTATGAATGATGCCATTTCCTACTTTGCCCAAAATGATCAGTTCCAAATGGATGACTTTGTCGAAACTGTCGTCAAGGAACCGGAGCTAAGGCAGCAGTTCAAGGAATATAAAGAATGCTACGATATAAATCAAGGTCTCCCGCCAACCCAGGAATTTGCTATTTCCAATCAGGCGGTCAAAACAGCTAAGCGCAAATTCAAGAATCTCATTAAGCTTGATACTGATATCGAAATTAAAGTTAACCAGCCTGTTGAAGAACAAGCCGGAACGAACTTTATCGAACGAGGCTTTGATGAGCAAAAAGGCATGAATTTTTATAAGGTATATTTTAATCAAGAAGAATAAAAACAGGCTGTCCTGAAAACTCAGGACAGCCTGTTTTGCTATTCTTATTAAGCCCCGATAATCTCATGAATCAGCCGCGGCGCTTCAGCCTTTTCGGCAATACGGATATTTTGATAAATCTTTTCCATAACAGCAGCGACATCTTCTTGATTAGCATGGATAGTGACAAGCGACTCGCCCTTTACTACCTTGTCACCAACCTTTTTATTAAGTACCAGCCCTACCGCCAAATCAATCTTTGATTCCTTAGTCGCCCGTCCTGCACCAAGCAGCATGGCCGCTGTGCCGATGGCGTCCGCGGTAATCTCGGCAACTACCCCGTCCTCTTTAGCGGGTACTTCTATTTTGTAAGCAGCAGTTGGCAAAAGCTCCGGATGATCAATAACGGAGGGATTGCCGCCTTGATTTTGAATAAATTCTTTGAACTTAGCGAGAGCCTGGCCGTTTTCTATAACTTCCTGCAGGCGCGTTTTGGCTTCCTCAAGCGATGCTGCTTTGCCTGCTAAAAATACCATTTGACTACCTAGCGCCATACACAGCTCTCTTAAGTCCTTCGGACCATGCCCCTTTAAGGTATCAATCGCTTCTTTTACTTCAAGAGCGTTGCCAATAGCAAACCCCAGCGGCTGACTCATATCGGAAATGACGGCCATGGTCCTGCGGCCAACATTATTGCCAATTCGCACCATAGCCTGAGCCAGCTTTTTGGCATCTTCCTCGGTTTTCATGAAAGCGCCGGCCCCGGTTTTGACATCAAGTACAATGGCATCCGCCCCGGCGGCGATTTTCTTGCTCATAATAGAGCTGGCGATTAAGGGAATAGAATTAACTGTCGCGGTTACATCTCTGAGCGCATACAGCTTTTTGTCTGCTGGCGTTAAGTTACCGCTTTGCCCGATAACGGCAATTTTGTGGCGATTCACTAAATCGATAAATTCGTCTTTACCAATTTCCACATGGAATCCTTCAATAGACTCCAGCTTATCAATCGTCCCGCCGGTATGACCAAGACCACGTCCTGACATTTTGGCCACAGGCACACCAAGGGCCGCGACCAGCGGCGCCAGTACCAATGTTGTTGTATCACCTACCCCGCCGGTAGAATGCTTATCAACCTTAATTCCTTTTATTGCCGACAAATCGATGGTATCACCAGAATGCACCATAGCCATGGTCAAATCGGCCCGTTCCTGCTGAGTCATATCCTGAAAAAATATCGCCATCGCCAGGGCGCTTACTTGGTAATCAGGAATACTGCCATCGGTATAGCCTTTGATAATAAAATTAAGCTCGGCTGTCGTCAATTCTTTGCCGTCACGCTTCTTTTCAATCAAATCGACCATTCGCATGAAAATCCCCCCTAACGCAAATCTGCAAAAAAACTCGTGCCATAACGCGGCAATTTAACTTGGAAATTATCAGCAACACTTGCCCCCAGATCGGCAAACGTTTTACGCACCGTAAGTTCACTGCCGCCGGAAAAGCGCGGTGAATACGCCAAAAGCGGTACGAATTCACGCGTATGATCGGTACCAGGGTACGTCGGATCATTGCCATGGTCAGCAGTAATAATCAGCAAATCTTCCTTGGTAAGCTTATCAAGCACTTTAGCTAGCTCTACATCAAATTCTTCAATGGCCTTGCCGTATCCCTTGGCATTACGACGGTGCCCATACATCGCATCAAAATCCACCAGATTCAAAAAGCTTAAGCCTGTAAACTCTTCCTCCAGTACCCCGAGGAGTTTATTCATGCCATCTTGATTTGAAACCGTGCGGATTGCTTTGGTAATTCCTTCGCCATCATAAATATCAGCAATCTTTCCAATCGCAATAACGGCCAGCTTCTCATCTTGTAAAGTATTAAGTACAGTAGGTGCAAAGGGTTTTAAGGCATAATCATGCCTGTTTGAGGTACGCGTAAAGCTGCCAGGGCTCCCGACAAAGGGACGGGCAATAATCCGCCCTAATTTGTAAGGTTCTTCCAGTGTAATTTCCCTGCAGAACTTACAAATCTCATAAAGCTCGGTCAGCGGCACAACCTCTTCATGCGCCGCAATCTGGAGCACAGAATCGGCCGAAGTATACACAATAATCGCCCCTGTCGCCATATGCTCAGGACCTAGCTCATCAATAATACCTGTACCACTCGCCGCTTTATTACCAATAACCTTGCGGCCGATTTTGGCTTCAATACGCCTAATAAGTTCAGCGGGAAATCCCTCAGGAAATACCCTAAAGGGCGCTTCAATAAAAAGCCCCATCATCTCCCAATGACCGGTCATAGTATCTTTACCATTGGATGCTTCCTGCATTTTTCCGTAATAGCCTAGCGGCCTTACTGCCGGTGCAATCCCTGTTAAGGGACGGATGTTACCAATGCCCATTTTAGCTAAATTAGGTATAGTAAGGCCTTGGCAAGCCTCGGCAATATGTCCTAGTGTATCTGCGCCGCTATCGCCAAATTTAGCGGCATCGGGCGCTTCCCCGATACCAATTGAATCTAACACAATAATATGTATCCGTTTAAACTCCATATTAAGCATCTCCTTTGGCCTTGTCCATGACACTTGCCGTAAAGGCGCCAGGCAATAAGTCTTTAAGTTTCCATTCCTCAACATCACCGCTTAAATTAGCCAAATAAATCTTGGTATCACCACTGCAAAATTCTGACATGACCTGCCGGCAAGCACCGCACGGGAAAACCGGTTTTTCCGTATCTGCAATGATTGCCAGCGCGATAATTGCTTTTTGGCCTTCGGAAACGGCCTTAAAAATAGCGGTACGTTCCGCACAATTGGTCAGTCCAAAAGATGCATTTTCAATATTGCAGCCTCGGTAAATGTTTTGACTGTCCGTTAAAACTGCAGCCCCTACTGAAAAATGTGAATACGGTGCATACGCCTGTTCGCGCGCCGCTTTGGCTGCCTCAACTAGTTTCTCCTTCATAAGAGTCACGCTCCCCTAAGTCAATACTGTTATATTTTGCGGTAAAAAGGGCTTTACTATTCTTCAGCAAACTAAGCACTAATCTTGTATCAAATGCTAAGCCCCTGGCAAAGTATTCATTTAGTTCCCGCCAAAATCCCCTTGAGCTCATAAATGCTTTTGCCGAGTACCGGATGCAGCTGATAGGGTGCAATTTCGCACAGCGGCTCTAAAACAAACATTCTTTCGTGCATTCTAGGGTGAGGAATCATTAAATCTTCTTCGGCAATGACGGCCTTCTCAAACAGCACAATATCTAGGTCAATGGTTCTCGGTCCCCATTTAATAATGCGTTCCCGCTTAAGCTTATGCTCTATCTCCAGCATAAACGCCAAGAGTTCATTTGGCGTAAAGAGTGTCTTAATCTCAGCACAGCCATTAAGAAAATCATCCTGCTCGGTATATCCTACTGGCTTTGTTGTATAGAGTGCAGATACTTTCGTGACTTTTATCGCTGCAGACGTGAGCAGCTTAAGCGCTTCCCTAATATTTTGCTCTTTATCGCCCATATTAGAACCAAGACTAATATAGGCCGTGTGCCAACAGCGCGTAATTTCCACTGCAACATAGTTTACATGCTTGCCGATTGGCGCCCAGGGCTTTTTAATGGTTATTTTTACTTCGTTAACAAGGGGCTGCTTCATTAAAATAGCCTCAGCCAATTCCTCCGCGCACTTTTCAATAAGATCATGTTTTTTGCTGGTAAAGACTTTTTCTACCACATCACAAAGCTCAGCGTAATTTACCGTCTTATCGAGTGCATCCGTTTTACCGGCAGAGCGTAAATCAACAGTAAGCTCTAATGAAATAAAAAACTTCTGTCCAAGCATCTTTTCTTCCGAAAATACCCCGTGATATGCATATATTTCTAAATCACTGATATATATTTTGTCCAAACAAACACCTCCTCGAAAAAGCCGCTGTCTTTTTGCCTTTATTCCCCTCTTGAGAGGGGTGCCCGTTAGGGCAGGGTGTGTTGCTTTTGATTCGCCTCTGCAGAACACACCCCGTCGCTTCGCACCACCCCTCTCTAGAGGGGAATTTTTAAAAAACTCTTAGAATCGCATCTGTCATAACTGCGGCACGCTTATTTTCCTTAATATCATGCACTCGCACAAAGTCACACTTTTTCGCTATCCCCCAAACAGTTGTCGCAAGTGTTCCCTCTACCCGCTCACCAGGCGGCAAATTTAGCGTATTGCCAATCATCGACTTTCGCGAAGTCCCGAGCAGCACTGGATACCCTAAACGCTGAAGTATTTCTAGGTTTTTCATTACAAGTAAGTTTTCCTCATAGGTCTTAGCAAAGCCTATGCCAGGATCAAGCATAATTTTTTCTCGTTTTACGCCAGCCTGCAGGGCAATATCAATACTCTCCTGTAAATCCTGCAAGATATCTTCCATTAGACTGTTATACGCCTTTTTATTCCGGTTATGCATCAGACAGCATGCTGCCCCATACCCACTTGCTACCTCTGCCATGTTAGCATCATATTTAAAACCCCATACATCATTAATCAAGGATGCCCCGGCATCAAGAGCCGCCTTCGCAACCACAGCCTTATACGTATCAATAGAGATTGGCACATCAAGTTCGGCTTTAATAGCCTTGATAATTGGAATTACTCTAGCTATTTCTTCGTCTGCCGGTACAAATGTGTGGTTGGGGCGGGTAGATTCGCCGCCAATATCCAAAATATCAGCGCCCTCTTCTACCATTTGCCTAGCCCTGACTAGTGCCTTTTCAATAGTAGTAAAGCTGCCCCCATCAGAAAAGGAATCGGGCGTCACATTAAGAATACCCATAATATAGGTTCTTTGGCCAAGGGCAAAGGTTTTATTGCCAATTTCAATCGTTGTTATCATCTGAAGGCCTCCGACTAATACAGTATCTGATAATTTCTTTTTTCTTCCTGCCAATAGCACTCTTCTTTTGCCGCACAGTTAAAACAGTTTCTGGATTTCTTGTCAGCGTAATATAAAAGCTGATGCAGGCTGCTTTCATCCCTAGCTTCGGTGCGATGCTGCAAAATTGCAGCTTCTATTTCGGCCGCCTCAGCCGCCGTAAACTCACATTCGCTGAGAATTTCCCGGGCCAGCGCAGCACTTGCTAAATCATGCGGTACATGCTCTCTGTATTCCTGCCATTTGCCAATATCATGGAGTAAAGCTGTACCATATATTACATCTTTGCTAAACCCCAATCCCTGTTCTAAATTAATGATATAGGCAATTCGTGCAACGTCGAGTGAATGCTCCAGCCCATGCCGGCAAAACTTCCGATGCTGTTCACTTGCAGCATTCTTACGAACGTGTTCCTTAAACCGTGCATTCATCAGTATTTGATTGATTTTATTGTTTTGATTTGTCATAGCTATACCACCGTCTTTTCTCTTAAAGAGCAAACAACTTGCGTATTTCATCCTCACTCAACTTGGTCAGGAAATTCTCGCCAGGTTTTATTAGACTATCAATCATTTCTTGTTTTTTCTTCTGCAGTTCATAAATCTTCTCTTCAATGGTGTTTTTCGCAATAAATTTATACACCTGCACCGCATTTTTCTGTCCAATACGATAAGCCCGATCTGTCGCCTGATCTTCTACCGCGGGATTCCACCATGGATCAAAGTGAATAACGGTATCCGCCCCGGTTAGATTGAGGCCCGTGCCGCCTGCTTTGAGTGAAATAAGAAAAACATCCTTCGCGCCGGCATTAAAGGAGTGCACCAGCTTCATTCGTTCCTCAGCTGCAGTTGACCCATCTAAATAATAATAGGATACATCTAGCTTTGCTAATTTTTCTTTAATCAGGGCCAGCATACCTGTAAACTGTGAAAACAGCAGGATCTTATGCCCGGCAGTTACCGCTTCTTTGACAATTTCCGTCAGCACCTCAAGCTTGCCGCTGCCGCCATGGTAATTTTCAATAAATAAAGCAGGATGACAACAAAGCTGCCGGAGGCGCGTTAGCAGCGCTAAAATTTTTATCTGGCTTTTTGAAAAGCCATTGGCGGCAATTTCACTTTCAAAATCGGCTCTAGCCTGGACTACCCATGCTGTATAAAGCTTGGCTTGCTCCTTAGTCATCTCACAGCTCAGCTTGCTTTCAATCTTTTCCGGCAGTTCTTTGAGAACCGCCTTTTTCATGCGCCGCATAATAAAAGGTTTGATATGCCGGCTTAGCTCGCCAAGCGCCTTTTTATCCCCGTTTTTAACAATAGGCTGCTCAAATTTACTGGTAAAACTTTTGTGATTTTGTAAATAGCCTGGCATAATAAAATCAAAAATCGACCATAGTTCTGTTAAGGTATTCTCGATGGGTGTGCCGGTGAGCGCAAAATAATTCTTGGCTCTGATTTTTTTCACGGTTTTAGCACTTAACGTATTGGGATTCTTCACATGCTGCGCTTCGTCTAAAAAACAATACAGAAACTGTTTTTCTTCATAAAACTCGATATCCCGTTTGATTAAAGCATAGGATGTTACCACCAAGTCCATCTTGTCCATTTCCTGAAGCTGCTCGGCCCGTTCCTCAGGCTGTCCTGATACCACTAGCATATTTAAGCTAGGCGCAAATTTCTGCACTTCATCCTGCCAATTATAAACCAGCGAAGTCGGCGCAATCACCAGTGAAGGCGCCGACTCTGCCGTTTTTTCTGACAATAAAAAGGTAATGACCTGCAAAGTCTTGCCAAGCCCCATATCGTCTGCTAAAATTCCGCCAAAACCATAGCTTGCCAGCGATTTTAGCCACTTGAACCCGGTCTTCTGATAACCCCGCAACTTTCCCTGAATACCCGCAGGAACCTGATATTCTATATCCTGCGGTTCTTTAATATCCTGGACCATTTTTTTAAAGGCGCTGCTGCGTTCCATATGAAAATCTTCCGTCTCGCGGGCCAGGCTATCTAAATAGAGGGCACAATACTTCGGCAGTTCAATGACTTTTTTCTGTAAGTCACTTGATTTTACGCCAAGCTGGGTTAGCAGCTGGGCCGTGACCTCAAATTCCTGGGAATCCAGCGGAATAAATGAACCATCCTGTAAGCGATGGTAGCGTTTTTTTATTTTATACGCACTTAAGAGCTCCATAAGCTCCTTCAGCGAAATTTCTTCGTAATTGAGCGAAAGCTCCAGCATATCGGTATCGGTATTAAGACGAACTCCAGCTGAAATACTATTACCCTCATAAATACGGACATTTTTAAATGCATCCGTATAATAAACTTCAGCCATATCCCTGAGCAGCGAAAGTCCCTGCTGCAAAAATAAATAGACCTTTTCTTCGTCTAATTGTACCAAACGACCAGCTTCCCAGGAAAAGTCATATTGACGAAATAGATTTAGAAGCTGCGCTTCTTCTACGGAAGAGCGTAATAAGAGCTTGTCCCCTGTCATAATTTCACGCTGCGTGCTATAAGAATCCGGCTGCAGAACTTTTTCCCCATAATGAAATTCAATGCGGGCACTCATGCCACTGGCTTCTTTATCTAAATAGACCGCTTTATCAAGCGTCTCACGAGTATACTTGGCCATTACACCGGCTTCCAGCTCAACTCTGCTAATCTTTTCGAGCGCTGGTAGCATCCCTGAGAAAAAATCTGAAGCATTACTTTCCGGTATGTCGACAGTAGTAGCCCGATTGGCCGAAAAACAATTGAGCAGCGGTTTTATATAACGGGAAAATTCAGCATCAACCTGATAAATTTTTCGCTGATAATAGATATACTCAAATTCAGCATCAAGACCATATAGCACTTCACCAGGCGCTAAGTTCAGCGCTAGACGAACACCGCCACTGATATTATTGATTGTCAAGTTAATCCGAGGCCGCCCCTTTTCAATCGTGAGCCCTGTAATCTTTTTATCATTAATTTCCACATCAAATGGCTCTTCCGCCATACTTTTTAAAAATTGCCGCAAAGTACGATTAGTCAGCGAATAATGCCGCGCATCAGCAAAAACCGAGCCGTAACTAGCATAATAGCTCCAGTTGGAACGCTGTTGTTCTTCTAAATAAGCCTGATACAATATGTCCACCAGCGGCTGGGATACTTTATCAAATTCCATGTGCAGCGGTTCAAAAGTAAAATTTTTTCCATAATATAACGCGTTTTTATTCTCCAAAGCCTCCATTAACTGCGGAATGTGTTTTACCACATACATCCGCTCCGTACCAATCGAAAATTTTAGTGAACTTTGTTTGTGCCCGGAGGCAATAGCAAATGCATAAGTAGGGGTAAGCCGCACAGGCTGCAGGGCCGCTTCGACAGCGACAGATTCCGCACTGTCCGTAAAAAACTTCAGCATTTCATGCGCTGGCCGCGTCAGCTGTACCGTTGGTTTAAGTTGTTGTTTAGTTGGTCTATCAGGAAAGAGAATAACATTATTTTGTCCGGGAAAATATTCGTCCCAGTCATCTTTAATGGTTTTCAGTACCGCAACAATATGTTTACATGCCCCATTATACTCATAAAAAGCCGGACAATCACAATCATAGCTTTCTATTTTATTATCCTCATCAAACTGTATCGAAATATCATAAATTTCACGCCCAGCGACCTGAGCCACAAACAAATTTTTATCGGGGATAAATTCTATATCTTCTACATGACCAGCCGCATAGTAATGGCAGCCTTTTTTATAAGATGACCCCATAGCTGCTTGCCTTTTTATACTATCCTCAGACAACATGCTTCTTACTCCTCTATCGTAAAATCCTGCAAAAAACTGCTGATTTTATTTATACTGCTACTCTTTTTATTATAACATAGTCACTATATAAATACACAGGCTAACCTCCTGATGAAGTCAGCCTGTGTATTTATATCATATTCCGCTGTATCTGCTGCATTCGATAAAAGCTTCCCTGCTTCGTAAGTAGCTCCTCTTGCGTCCCCTGCTCTACGATTTTGCCGCGTTCTAATACAATAATTTTGTCCATGACCGATAAATCACAAAGCCAATGTGTAATAAGTAGAACAGTTTGCTGCTTAGTGCTTTGTAGAGCACTGCTCATTACTGCATGGGCAGTCACCGCATCTAACCCAGCCGTAGGTTCATCCAAGATCAGTATCGGTGCATTCTTTAGATGGGCCCTAGCTAGCGCCAGCCGCTGGCGCTGACCGCCGGATAACGAACGGCCATATTGCCCCACGCACGTTTCCATCTTTTTCTCAAAGTGACTGATAAATTTCTTGGCCCCAGCCGCCTCAAGAGCTGACGCCAGCTCTTGTTTCGTAGCAGCTGGACGAGCTAAGCGAATATTTTCCTCTATTGTTGCCGAAAACAAATACGTATCCTGGCTAACTACACTGATAAACTCCCGTGTTAGCTCAGGCGAATAACTCCGGATTTCCCGCCCCCCCAGCATAATACTCCCATCATAGCTTACCAGCGAGAGCAGCGCTTTGGCCAGCGTAGTTTTCCCGGCGCCGCTTGCCCCCACAATCGCCACTTTTCGGCCAAAGGGTACGTTAAAAGATAAGCCATCAAGCGCCGCAAGCTCTGCTTTATCATACTTAACGCTAACTTCACGAAATGCTAAATCATAATTTTTTATAGCAAAGCCCGCCTTCTTTGTTTCAGCTCGCTGCGCCAGCATTGTTTGAATGCGTCCGGCCGCCGCTACACTGCCCTGCCAAAAATGCGGCAGCATAAATAAGGGAGCTATGCTTTCTAAACTGCTGGTTAACACCAGAAAAATTACCACCGCTTCTATGCCGGTAATATTGCCCTTTTCCAGCAGTGAAATTAAGATTAGCAAAGTAGCGCAGCTGGCAAACTGCAAAATAAAAGTACTAAGTCCCTCTAAAATCGCCGAAACTGCGGCAATACTTTCTTGTTCCTTGCCTAAATTACAGCATAAGCAATTTGTTTTTTTCCTAGCTGACGATCCCAACTGAAAGGCAGCCCTTTCTTCACTGCCTGCCATCATATCAGTTAACTCAGTTTTCAAAGCTTCTCTTAGTGTGTTAACAGGTTTAGCCTTTCTTTGCTGCCAACTATAGATAATAAACGGTAATACTCCGCCCCCAATTACCAATGTCGCCACAAAACAAAAAAGTAGCTGACTACTAATAGTATACACGTATGAACCAACAAAGATAGCGATTATCAGAGCTATTACCAAAGGCGCCGCTACCCTTAAAAAAAAGTACTGTAGTGTTTCAATATCACCAATCATACGCTCTAATAATGCACCACTGCAGTATTTTTCTAATTTCCCTGCAGGCATTTTTTCGATTGCTTCGTAAAAAAGAGTCCTGATGCGTGCAAGTAATTGAAAGGTGGCATCATGGGATATATAGCGTTCACCGTACCTAAGACAAGCTCTGGCTATACCAAAAAAACGCACTCCGGCAATAGCCACAGAAAGCTCATACAGCGGCGGATGAAAGGCGGCGGTAGTAATCAGCCAGCCGGCAGTGGCCATCAACCCAATGTTGCTGCCAATACTGAGGCACCCTAAAAAAATACCCATACCTATCGTAAATACCGCTGCTTTCATGAGTGAAATCAACCATATAAAGTTCTTCATAGCGCACCTCGGTAAGTCTTAATCAGCTTAGCATAAAACCCGTGTTTCTGTAAAAGCTCTTTAGGTGAGCCGCTTTCTACGATATGCCCCTTTGAAAAAAATAGTACTTTATCCGCCTGTGCCACTGTACTTAAACGATGCGCAATCATGAGCACAGTCCTGCCCTCCATTAATTTTTTCAAGGTATGCGCCAAAAATTCTTCACTAGCCGGGTCAAGCGCACTAGCCGGCTCATCCAAGATTAAAAGTGGTGCACTACGTAAAAATGCCCTTGCCAAGGATAAACGTTGCCTTTCACCGCCGCTTAGCATCCTGCCGCCCTCACCAACTACTGTATCATACCCTTTAGGCAGGGCACAGATAAAATCGTGCGCGCCAGCCGCCTTGGCTGCTGCCACCATTTCACCTTGAGGGGCTTGCCCCAAACAAATATTTTCAGCAATAGTGCCCCGAAAAAGGTGTGGCTGCTGCGGCACATAGGCTAGCCTTGTTAGCCATTCACCATAGTTAATTTCCTCTAAAGGCTTGCCATTTACCATGATACTGCCCCCAGAGGCTTTAATAAATCCCAATGCCAATTTAGCGACCGTACTTTTTCCTGAGCCACTCTCGCCAACCAGCGCTACTTTTTCCCCGGGCGCAATAGAAAAGGTAACACCGTGTAAAGTTTTCACTGCTGTATTAGCGTAAGCAAACTCTACATTGCTAAAAGTAATGCCAATTTGCTGCCCTGCTGAAATTCCAGTACTGCCTTGCCGCACAGGCGGTACAATATCCAGTACCTGCTGTATTTTTCCTATTACCGCAGTGCCGGCCATTCCTGCATGAAAATAGCTGCCCAGCAGCCTAAGCGGCAAGTAAAACTCTGGTGCTAAGAGCAAAATAAAAAAAGCCTGATAAAAAGTCATAGTACCATATAGTAGCTTTAACCCAATGGTAACCGCAACCAAAGCTGTACCAATAGTAGAAAATAGCTCCAAAACAAAGGCCGATAAGAAAGCCACCCTCAGCACCCGCATTGTTAGCACACGAAACTCGCTGGCCATGCGATCAATAACCGCTGTTTGCTCTTTGCTGCGGCCAAATAATTTTAAGGTAGTCAAGCCTTGTACAATATCAAAAAAATGTGCACTTAAATGACTTAACCGTTCCCACTGCGTTTGATTCATACGCTCTGCAGCATGCCCAATTAGCGCCATAAAAAAGGGAATAATGCAGGCTGTGCCAAGCAGTAAACCAGCACTAACCAAATCTATAGGAAAAACAAAACACAAAATAACCAGCGGCACAATGACCGCCATGCCTAATTGCGGTAAATAACGGGTAAAATACTGTTCTACTTGTTCTACCCCTTCGGTTACGAGCGCCAGTACAGCCCCAGCCTCGAGCTCGACCATTTGCACCGGACTGATTGCCAGCAAATGATCTATGAGGCGCAGCCGCACCGTCAGTTTGATTTTTTGCGCCAGCTTATGCGCTACAAGCGAAGTCAGCCCTGCCCCAACTGCCCGGCAAAAAATGATCAGCGCTAACATAAGAAACAGAGACTGCACTTTAGTCAGCCCCTGTTTATCAAAAATAGTTTTTTCTAAAATAAGCGTAATTTCATTAGCCTGCAGTACCGCCAGTATGCCGCCAGCAATACCACCAGCAACAGTTAACAGGAAAAGACCTATATGCGGTTTGACCTCGCAGGCTAACTGCCGATTCATCATAAGCTAATACTCCAATTGTTTTCTTGTAACTCGTTTGCGAAATACCCAATATGTCCATGCCTGATAAACAAGCACAATCGGTACCAAGAGGACCGCAGCTATCGTCATAATTTTGAGGGTATATGGCGTAGAAGATGCATTATAAATAGTCAGATTCCAGTCGGGATTGAGACTCGACACCATAATACGCGGGAAGAGGCCCCAGAAAAAAGCTACCGTTGTCAAAAGAATAGTCACAGCACTTGAGACAAAAGCCCAGCCAGCCTTTTGCCGCCAAAGGAGGCCATAACCTAAAAGAAAGGCAGCAACAGCGCCCCATAACGAAATACCTGCGCCATAACTACTAAATAAATCCGTATCGACATAGGTAAGGCCAACCAAAGCCAAACAGCAAACAGCTGTGAAAACACCTATTTTAAGCGCCGCCAGACGAGCCCTTGCCGCTAGCTCAGCTTCTGCCTTAAGCGTTAGATATGACGCCCCATGGAATAAAAAGACTAGTACAAAGGCCACGCCGCCAACTAAAGTATAGGGACTAAGTAAATCAAAAAAACTACCTACGTAATTCATCTTGGCATCAATAGGTACGCCTTGCAGCAAATTAGTCACCGCAACGCCCCACAAAAGAGCCGGAATGGTACTGCCAAAAAAGATGGCCCAGTCCCAGCTGCTGCGCCATAGCGCGCTTTCATCTTTGCTGCGAAACTCAAAAGCCACGCCGCGAATAATGAGCGCCAGGAGCATTAAAAACAGCGCCAGATAAAACCCGCTAAACAGTGTAGCATATACATGGGGAAAAGCCGCAAACATTGCGCCCCCGGCGGTAATCATCCAAACCTCGTTACCATCCCACACCGGACCAATAGTGTTAATAATTATCCGCCGCTCAGTATCATTTTTCCCCAAGAAAGGGAGCAGCATGCCTACACCATAATCAAATCCTTCCAAAAAGAAGAAACCAATAAATAAAACGGCAACCAGAATAAACCATACAATATTTAATTCCATAATGTTGCCCCCTTTGCAGTGCTATGCAGTGCAGAATTTTCTTCAACAGGTCCACGCTTAATAAATTTAACAGCAATATAGACCGCCAAAATAGCTAATATCCCATAAACACACGTAAAACCGGTCATTGATAACGCAATACTGCCTGCCCCAACATTCGGCGATATGGCCTGATCCACCCGCTGTAAACCAAATACAATCCAAGGCTGCCGTCCGGCTTCAGCCACAAGCCAGCCTGTGGAATTAGCAAGATACGGCACCGGCAAACTCCATAAAACAGCTTTGAGTACTAATGACGAATCCACAATTTGCCCCCGATACCATAGCCACGCACATAAGAGGGAGAGGAAAATCATCCAGCCGCCAGCCGCCACCATGGCCCGAAACGTCCAAAATACCAGGGAAACTTCAGGAATATAATTGCCTTCCCCATATTTGGCGGTATACTCTCTCTGTAGATCTTTGATACCTTTCACTTCGCCAGTAAAAGAATCATGCACCAAGAAGGTTAAAGCGCCAGGTACACTTAACTGCGCTGTATTTTTTTGTGCTTTTTCATCAATAGCCGCAAACAGCGAAAACGGCGCTGACTGTGAAGTTTCCCATAACGCTTCACTCGCTGCCAGCTTCATGGGCTGCGCCTTAGCTATATGCTGCGCCTCTAAATGTCCTGTAGCCCCCACTAAAAGACTGGATAGAAGTGCACAAACTACACCTATTTTAAAAGACTTCAGAAAGAACTCCACATGCGTTTTCTTCAATAAATGATAAGCGCTAATCGCCATCAAGAAAACGCCCGCAGTTGCCAAGCCAGCAACTATCGTATGCGGGAACTGTTTTAAAACATATGGATTGGTAATTAGAGCAGTGAAATCAATCATTTCTGCCCGGCCATGCTGCACCGCATACCCTACAGGTGCCTGCATAAAAGAATTTGCTACCAAAATCCAAAAGGCTGACAAATTACTGGCAAAGGCCACCATCCAAATACACAACGCATGAATCTTTTTAGATAGCCG
>JAJFUN010000157.1 GCA_021372375.1 Pelosinus sp.
CTTTCCAGGCGTGCTCCTTCAACCGCTCGGACATCTCTCCAGGTCTCATTTATAATATAGCTCTTGTTGTCATAATCCTATAAACGAGCTACGAATGATATTTTAACCTTTTGCGCTGCAAATGTCAATAGATAATCCTAATTTATTTTTTGTGCGCCGCAATTTGATCGGCAATTCCAGTATCTCTTACTACTTTTTCCATCTGTTCATTATCTATCGCCCATTCCTTAAGACAATCTTCCGGCCCCAAATATTCTGCCGAGATTCCCAGTTCCTTTAAATTTGTCTGAAACTCCGCATCATTTATGATTGCCTTGATGCCAGATACAAGTTTATTCTTAACGTCTGACGGCATTTCTTTAGGTATGGCTAGGCACTGCCAGTTTTTAGTTACAACATCCAGGCCTTGTTCTTTAAATGTCGGTACATCTTTAAAGTCTATATTTTTAATTCTGTGATCACCGCACACCGCTAATACTTTTGTCTTGCCGCTTTTTACATATTCATTGATAACACCTTGAAACGAAAATATTACCTGAACATGTTTTCCAAGCAGTGCAGCTATTGATTCTGAATCACCCTGAAACGGCACTTGCTGCATCTTTATCCCGGCGGCTTGCGCAAACATTTCAGCACCAACTTGTGTTACCGAGCCCAATCCACTATGACCATATTTAATTTCGCCTGGGTGCGCCTTAGCATATGCAATAAACTCCTCTAAATTTCCCCAATTACTATCAGACATTACTACCATAACTAATGAAATATTTGAAATTTTCGCAATCGGCTCTAATGCAGTTGAATAGTTATATTTTGTTGGGCCATATAAAGGTTGTAGAATTGTTCCAATACCTGCTATACCAGTTGTATACCCATCTGGCTTACTTCCAGCCAACTCATTCCAAGCAATTGTCCCTGCCCCACCCGGTTTATTAACAATAAGCAGCGGCTGACCTAAATGTTTTACTGCTACCTTTTCCATGGCCCGGGCTATACTGTCCGACAAGCCGCCCGCACTAAATGGAACTAGGACAGTTATAGGACGTCCTGGGTATTTTGAAGCATTTATCGGCTGACTTTGCATGGTATTACACCCTCCTAAAAGTATAATAAGGATAAAACTAATCAGACACAAAACTGCAGTCTTCCTGCCCACAACATCACCCTCCTTAACTAGTAAATTTTCATTTTGTGATATCCATTGCCTTAGGAGTTCTTTTAATTATCCAGTTTATTAGACTATAACCAATTAGCAAAACCGCTACCAGCAAAAAGCTGCCAGCAATAGGACGCATAAAAAACGATAAAATACTTCCATTCTCAATAATTAAGCCCTGCGTTAACCCCCTTTCCATCGTTGGTCCTAATACCAGCCCAACAATTAACGGCGCCGGTTTGTACTCGGTTCGCTTCATATGAAAACCCAGCACACCAAATACCATCACTAAAAACAAATCAAAAATGCTATTATTTATGGAGTAAGCTCCCACCAAGGTTATCATGATAACTAGTGGAAGAAGAATTTGCATCGGTATTTTCAGTATACTTGCAAACACGCCAACTAACGGCAAGTTAATAATCAGCAGGAGTACATTGCCAATATACATGCTGGCAACAAGCCCCCAGAATATTTCGGGATGTCCGGTAATTAAGTTAGGTCCCGGAATGACACCATGGGTCATAAAGCCGCTCAGAAGCATTGCCGATACTGCGGAAAATGGTAAGCCAAGCGACAACAGGGGAATCATCGTCGCCGATGATGCTGCATTATTGGCTGATTCGGGTCCCGCTACCCCCTCGATGGCTCCTTGCCCAAACTCCTCTGGATGCTTGCTTTTACGTTTTTCCAGCGCATAAGATACAAAAGTAGAAATCACACCAGCCGGTCCGGGCAGCAACCCTACTAAAAAGCCAACAAGACTCCCGCGAAAGATTGGTGCAATAGAACGCCCCCATTCGCTCTTGTTGGGATAAAGCTCTCTTAATCGCACCGACATTAGTTCTATCTTGCTGCTCGGTTGCAGCATAGCATCAAGTACCTCCCCAATACCAAATAGCCCCATTGCGACAATTGACAGATCAAAACCGCGCTGCAACTCATCTATCCCAAAAGTAAACCGATTTATTCCGCTTAAACTATCTGTCCCCACTGTGCCCAGCATCAAACCGAGCATAATCATTAACCATCCCTTTAGCATAGATTTACCTGTCATCTTAGTCAAAATAACTAGTCCTAGAAAAGCTATTGAAAAATACTCAGGCGGACCAAACAGCAAGACAAACCTAGCGAGCAGCGGCGCAAAAAAGGTCAGGCCCAATATGCCCAGTGTTCCGGCAATAAATGAACCTATAGCAGCCACGGCTAAGGCTGCTCCAGCCCGGCCTCTTTTGGCCATTTCATAACCATCGAGACAAGTAACAATAGAAGACGCCTCACCAGGAACATTCAATAAAATAGAAGTAGTAGACCCGCCATACATTGATCCGTAATAAATACCCGCAAACATAATAAGTGAAGCCGTTACGTCCATATTGATACTAAACGGCAACAAGAGCGCAATAGCGCCAACTGGTCCAATTCCAGGCAGCACCCCCACCAAAGTACCTACCAGCACGCCTATGACGCAGGCCAGTAAATTCATAGGGGTCATACTGATAAAAAAGCCTTGCGTAAGCAGCATAAACTGTTCCATAATAGCCTCCAAATCTATGGCAGTGAAATACTAAGCAGCCCGTTAAACACACCATAACAGAAAAGCGCAACAGCTGCCGAAATAATTGCTGGTATAAGCCAGTCCTGTACCTCCATAAGCTTTAATAAATACAGCATAACAAGAAAGGTAGCAGGTATATAACCAACAACCGCTAGGCCTACTAGATAAAAAATCAGTCCGGCTGTTACTAAAATGGATTTCCGCCAATATACCCTCTCTTTTTTTATATTAACAGTCCACTGACCGCTAGAAATTATCAGGATGGCAATGATGACAGCAGCAGTGCCGGCAATAGTCGGCAAGAAACCGGCCTTAGGCGATGACATCACGCCAAAAGACAAACCATATGCATACACCGCATAACATAGGCTGCCCAGCAAAAATATATATGACAAGACTCTTTCCGCCACATGACCACCTCACACATAGTTAAACAAAATTTTAAAAGTCGTTCCGGTTCCTTCGGTGCTCTCGATCGAAAGATTGGCATTATGCCGCTCTACAATACGATAGCAGACAGCAAGGCCAAGGCCTGTCCCCTTTTCCTTGGTGGTAAAAAAGGGTGTACCCAGCTTATCCAGCACATCTGCGGGTATTCCAATTCCTTCATCCCTGATCATTAATAGTGCTTTATCCTGAAAAGTCTCTGTACTAATAGTTATTATCCCGCCTTCCGGCATAGCCTCAATGGCATTTCTTACCACATTCAAAAGCAGCTGGCGCATGCTGTTTTTATCTAACAGCACTGTTTTGATGCTGCCGCAATTAACTTCTACCTGGCAATTATTTCGCAAGGCATCTGCCATAATAAGCGGCTGGATTTCCCGAATCAGATCATTTAAATTACTCTCCTGAAAATCCATACTTTTATTTTTCGCTAGGGATAGAAATTCGGTAATTATCCCATTGGCCCGATCCATTTCTTCAATCATTAAATCAAAATGAGCTTTGTACTGTGCAAATTTTTCCTTCCCTCCAATATATTGTAGAAAACCCCGCACGGTCGTCATGGGATTGCGGACTTCATGCCCAATACTTGCGGCCATTTCGCCAATAATATTCAAACGATCCAGGCGCATCATCTTTTCCGTTTGTTCATTTATATACTGCAAAACAGGTGTCAGTTCTGGCAGTTCACTGGCAAAGTTCTTAGCATCGCCTTTTACAATTTCCCGCGCAAATAACTCCAAATCCTTTTTTAGCCTAATAAAAATGTCCTGAAAAAAAATAATTACTATAATTAATCCAATAAGCGCAATAAACAGCATATTTAGCGTTTTTCTCCAAGCACCTTGATAAGTTTTATCTAAGTTTACACAAGCAAAAACATGTCCCACAATTTCCCCGTGCACTTTTATCGGACGTAAGTGATACATAATTTTGGCGCCGTACCATGTGATGGAACGTTCTTTTTCAGTTAATAATGTTGTATCGCTGCTATATGTATCTTGAATTGCTTTGGAGTCCATGGGAATTAATAAGGAGCCGTCCAAGGTTGGCCCGATGGCCACTATCCTGCCGGTTTGCCGCAAATAAACGCCGAACTTAATATTATCAGCAGATATAAATACATCATCAAGTATCGGCTGCATTTTCTGATTGATTAATAGCGCCTTATCCTGTTCCGATTCAGCCCGAGAGCCTTGAATTACAGCAATTTCCGCAAATGTCCTGTCGTCAATTTTCTTACTGATAAATTCAGTAATATCTATTAAATCTTTACTGTACTGGGCCTTCCGTTCATTTAGCGACACCCATTGATTATGCAATATCACAACAAGCATAAAAATACAAACAACACATACTACCTTAATGTTTAATCTAGTTGTTAATTTAAGTTTGTTCATTTCTAATTTCGCTGCCTTTTTAATTTTGACCTATGTTTTCTCTTTAATCTATCTATTTACATTATACAGTTATTTTTTACATATTGTGTAGAATCTTGTCTGTTTTACATTTCTTTAATATATTTCTTAAAATATGTCATACTATGCTGTATAAATAAAACAGCTGAGCGAAATATAATCCCGCCCAGCCGTTTTAACCATAGATTAAGTTAGTCCTCTTCAATTTTTTTATAGCAAATAATTACGAAGTATAATCCAAGCCAATAATAACGGTTATCGCAGCTTTCTTATTATGATCATTATCGGTTTGCAGTTCAAATTTGAAAGGCAGTGCGCTTAATTTATCTGTCATGCTAAAATCCTCCGCGCCATGCAAAATAACCACGGTATTTTTTTGCACTGCTGCATTACTGATTCCGGCTACCACAAAGCCACGATTGCCCATAATTTGAGCCACCTTAGATGCAAGCCCGCTTTGTCCGTTGGCATTAATGACTTCAACCTGCAGCTTATCCTTACCCACAGCTTTGATCCCAGGTATATGGACTCCTTTGGGCAAAGATTGTTCATACTCAATCGCCAGCAAATTGGTTTCTTCATTGTACCGGCTATCTGCTGATATTCCCTGCATGGCTGCGACGTCCTGTCTCAGCTCACCGATATTGGGTATCCAATAACTTACGCCTTTTATATACACCGGAACACCATCAACCGCATAGGTATTAAGGCCTGCTTTGGCAACCGTATCGCCAATTTTAGCCAGTTTAAGCATTTCGCTTATAGGCATATCGGTTTTCACCGCAGTAGCAAATTCTTTAATCAAACCCGGTAAATTTAAGACAACCTGGGGATTTAATAATTCCTGCATGACTGCTTTGAGAAATTTTTGCTGACGCGCAACCCTGCCAATATCTCCTTCTTCATCACGATACCGGACATATTGTAGGGCTGTCTTGCCATCCATCCGCTGCACCCCGGGTTTTAAGTTAATAAATAAACCGCCGTCATCATCATAGGGATCACTATAATACATCCGTTTTTCCACATCAATTGTAACTCCGCCTAAGGCATCAATCATCCCCGCAAGTCCATGGCTGTTAATGGCCACAGTATAATCCACAGGAATCCCCAGCAAGTTCTCCACCACCCGATGTGACAGCTCCATCCCGCCAAAAGCATAGGCGTGATTGATCTTATCCCAGTTATGTCCGGGAATTTTAGCCCAAGAATCACGCGGAATGGATAATACAGAAATGCGTTTGGCATCATAGTCGACATCGACAAGAATTGCGGTATCCGATCTTCCTACATCATCCTGCCGTTCATCAACCCCCAGAACCAGCACATTGATTTTTCCTTTAGGCATAACTATTTTTTTGGCAATAGCAGGAATGACCTCAGCCACCTTTTCCCCAAAGAAAAGATATCCCAAGGCATAACCTACCCCCACTGCCATTATCATTAAAGAAAGTACTAAAACAACCACTCGTCCTTTGCGTAAACGACGTCTTGGCGTATCAGCATCATTATTTTCTATCCCATTAATCATAACTCACCCTCTACCATTTACCACCATAATTTGCTTCTTATTTTAATGATAAAGCCTAGTTATCTTATTAGTCAACTAGCTGACTGCACTAATTACGATAAATAGACAGGAGAATACTTCCTCCTGTCTATTTATCGTATAATATTCCATTTTCTTAAATTTTTAGTTAAACAGCTTTGCTGTGCAATTATTTCATAACATATTGTTCCAGTAATTTCTTTTTTGTACGCCATAAGGGTTTAGATAAATCAACGTAGTATTTATGCGGGTTTTCAAACCGCAGTACTTCATCCCATAAAGTTGCCAGCTGCTCACTGCAATACTGTTTAATTTCCTGTAAATCAGGGCTGTTATAAACACAATTCCCCTTGTCAAAAATTCTGACTAGCAGCCGCTTGGCATAAAAATTGGTAATTGTTTTACGCTTCCAAGTATGCTCAGGGTCAAAAATAGTATACGGATAAGCATCATCAATATTCTCCGTATGACCTGTTATTACATCAGCAATGGCTTTGCCGCTATCTCTGTCAAATAAGCGCCATACCTCTTTAAAGTCCGGATTGGTAATCTTTTCAATATTTTCACTGATTTTTATTTTGGGTTCAATTGCGCCGTTTTCTTCGACTGCGACTAGCTTGTAGACCCCGCCAAACACCGGTTCCGACTTGGAGGTAATCAATCGTTCGCCAACACCAAACATATCCACTTTTGCCCCTTGCACCAGAATTTCACGAATGATATGCTCATCTAAAGAATTGGAGGCTACAATTTTACAATCAGGAAAGCCAGCTTCATCTAGTATTTTCCTAACCCGTTTAGATAAATAGGTTATATCCCCACTATCAATCCGAATGCCCTGGGGACGAAAGCCGCGCGGCAGGATTTCTTCATTGAAGGTTTTTATGGCGTTAGGAATACCGGATTTAAGTACATTATATGTATCAACTAAGAGCGTACAGCTTTCCGGATAAGTTCTGGCATACGCCCGAAAAGCATCAAGTTCCGTAGGAAACATCTGAATCCAGCTGTGGGCCATGGTACCCAGCGCCGGAATTTTAAAATCACGATCCGCAATCGTACAAGCTGTGCCGATACAGCCGCCGATATATGCCGCCCGCGCCCCTGAGATAGCTCCATCATACCCTTGCGCCCGGCGGGAACCAAACTCCATTACGCCTCGTCCCTGTGCCGCCCGGACAATCCGATTAGCTTTTGTAGCAATCAGACTTTGGTGATTTATCGTGATTAAAACCATAGTTTCTACAAACTGAGAAATCATTACCGGTCCGCGGACAATAACAACAGGTTCATTAGGAAAAATCGGCGTTCCTTCCGGAATAGCCCAAACATCACAATTAAATTCGAAATTGCCAAGATACTGAATAAACTCCTCACTAAACAACCGTTTACTGCGTAAATAATCAAGGTCATGTTGATCAAACTTAAGATTTTTTAGATATTCGATTAGCTGTTCCACTCCAGCCATGATAGCAAAACCGCCATCATCAGGCACCTTCCGAAAAAACATATCAAAATAAGCAATCTTATTTTCCATCTTATTTTCTAAGTATCCATTCGCCATGGTGATTTCATAAAAATCAGTTAACATGGTTAAGTTCATCTTTTCCATTTTCTCGCCCCCAAATTAGTAGAGTTTTAATCAGCTTTACTCTGCGGTATTTTCCCAGTTGGGATTAAATCGAAATAACTTAGACGGCCGATGCCCCGCCGCTTTGGTATACTCATTGGTTTCTACCACCATGCCAGCAATCTTTCGGCGAAAATTGGCCTTTAATAGCTCTGTGCCCAGAATAACCTCATATACCTGCTGCAGTTCGCCCAAAGTAAATAACTCTGGCATCAAATTGAAAGCAATATCGGTATACTCGAGTTTACTGCGTAATCTTTCCACGCCATACTGGATAATTTGGGCATGGTCGAAAGCAATCCCCTGGCTATCGATAATAATCCGTTCAATTTTGGCTATTTTCCCTGAGACTGTTTTGATAACCTTAATCATGGCGGAAAGCTCTGCTTCTTCATTAGATAAATTAAGTTTGAACAGCCTTTCGAGAATATGCCCTTGTTCGGTCAGCGTTTTTTGCTCCTGATACAGCTTGTAGGAAACGGTAAACCAAGCCGCATCGTCAGCATCATCGCTGGCTTTTACATTTAGCGCCGCACTGTCAACCAGCGACATATAGGAAGTACTGATAATCCTTGCACGCGGATCACGGCCTACAGCCCCCCAGGTATAAAGCTGTTCCATATAAATGGTATCAATATTTGTTTCCTCTTTTAGTTCGCGTAAGGCCGCGTCATCCAAGCTTTCATCCATATGTACAAAACCGCCCGGCAACGACCACTGTCCAAGAAACGGATGATCGCCCCGTTTAATTAAGAGCAGCCGCAGCGTCTTTTCCGGCAGCTTACGGTAATTTTTCTTTTTTTCCTGCGTTACGGTGAAAATCAGCATATCCACTGTTACAGACGGCCGCTCATATTTTCTAGCATCATAGGCTGCCAAAAAAGCTTGTTCGGTAACGCCCTGCTTATTTAGTCTGGTATCAGTCATTCTTATCACCCTTAAACTGATATTATCACTTTGTTAGTATCATTATATTACTATATATACACCTTGTCAAACAATATTATTTTCGGCACTACCAGCATGTTTCAAACACCACCGCAATAACACAATATTGCGGGAAAATAGCAGCTAACACGACATAATCCTGCTAAAATACCACAATCATCCCATATCTACTCGATATTGATTTTTTGCCTTTTTGACCTTTTGACCTTTAAATCCTATAATAAAGCTATAAAGTAAATAAACTATTAGGAGGTAGTAACTATGTTTGATTTAATTCCCAGAAAAAATCAGCCGGAGGTAGTAAAAGAACGTACCTTGCCATCCTTGTTTGACAGTTTCTTTAATGACATGTGGAATTTTGGACAATTTGCCAATACCTCTTTCCGCGTTGATGTCAAAGAAACAGCTGCTGCTTATCAGTTAGAAGCTGACTTGCCAGGCATCTCCAAAGAAGATATTACGCTTGAATATACCAATGACTACCTAACTATTACCGCTAAACGCGAAGCTAAACAAGCGGCCGATGAGCACGGACTCATTCGCCAGGAACGCTATTTTGGCGCCTTCCAGCGCAGCTTCTATTTAGATAATATCAACGCCGATAGCATCCAAGCTGAATATAAGGACGGCGTACTAAAAGTCAACTTACCGAAAAAAGAAGAATCTATAAGTACAAGACGGCAAATTGAAATTCACTAAACACAGGGCTGCGTCTAAACAGGTTATACCAGTTTAACGCAGCCCCGTTTCGTTTACTATGAAGGTATTTTCTCAATCGGCGCAAGTTCTTGCTGAGAAAACTAATTATACAATCTTTTCTCCCTGATAACATTCCCCGCCACCATTAGGAAGTACTCCATATCGCTTAGTCCACAGCGTTTTATATTTAATAGCCTGTGCATGAATTTGATCCCATTCACCCGGAATTTCCTTGACAATCTTACCTGGCACACCCACTACCAGTGAATGCGGCGGAATAACCTGCCTTTCCCTCACAACAGCGCCTGCCGCGATAATACTGCCTTTGCCGATTGTCGCGCCGCTTAAAACCACTGCCCCCATTCCAATCAGGCAATGTTCTTCAACTGTTGCTCCATGAATAACCGCGCTATGTCCGACGGTTACGTAATCACCGATAATTGTCGCGCATTCATCAGTGCCATGCAGTACACTGTTATCTTGAATATTTGAGTAGCGGCCAATTTCAATAAAATTGACATCGCCCCGGAGAACCGAGTTAAACCATACACTGCTGTATTCCTTCATGCGTACCTGGCCGATTACCTTTGCGCCTTCGGCGATAAAACTCTTCTCATCTAATTCTGGTTCGAACCCTTCAAAGTTCATATTTTCACGTCCCTTTACAGCTATTTTTACAAAAACACTCTAATTACAATTCAAGAAACACAGCCGCTTTCCTGCTTCCTGGCAAGTTTATCCGCAAATATCATGAAATTTTCAGAAGCAGCATTAAAGCTGCTCCATAATGAAGGAATCTTGATAACAATCAAGAATGTCCTAATAAAGGAGGATTTGCCTAATGAAAAAGCTGCTGTTTACAATTATTTTTACCCTGCTTTCAAGCGTTTGTTTTGCCGAGGATGTTTATACCGTTATGGAAAACGGTACTGCAAAATACCTGCGCTCACAGTCTTTAACAGCAAATGTCCAGCAAAAAAATGACCAGGATTCCTTATTTGAAATGACATATACCTTAATCTGTATCCCGGATAAAGTCACTTTAGAAAAACTACGCGGGCAAACTTTGGACAATAAAATTTCCTATAAAAAACAAACCTTTACCTTTAAATGTTCTTTCAATAAAATTACAAATCAATGGAATACTGACGGCTCGCTTTGGCTCAATGACGATGAGCTATGGGGAGGTTCCCCAGAAAAATGCCTGTATGAATCCCATGGCTGTATGCCAGCCGGAACCTACTACGGAGACGACACCGAAGCAACGTTTAATAGAAGTATAGTCATTACTGCTTATAACTACGCGGCTTCACATAAATTAATAAAATTCTATTAAAATAGCTTGGGTGCAAGAAACAGGGCTGGCTCAAAACGAGCCAGCCCTGTTTGCTATGACTTGCTGCAACGCCAAAACTTGCTCTTGTAAATAGTCATTCTGGCGCTCTAATAGGATCATCTTTTTTCCCATTTCCGCCAGGACATCCTCCGTGGTCTGGTGATTTAGCATTTTTTCTATGGCCTCCCGATCAACTTCTAGGATTGCAAGCGTTATCATTGCTTGGCCCAAATAGACAAAAAGTCTGCCAAGCAAGTCCAAATCCATTATTTTTAGTTCCCTGGCCAAAACAAGTGCCAATACTGTTAATGATACAATCGTTTCCTGCGGATCTTCCGCTAAATCTGTCACACTGCTTATAATAGCATCAGTCCTTATACTTCATTTTGTAGTACTACTGTATGCTGCTTACCAGCCAAAAATAATCAAAGGGATTAGCCTTTATTTTGGCTAATCCCTTTTTTATCTTTAGTCACAATTACCTTTGTTTTAAATTTGAAATTTATTTACCGCTGCTTGGAGGTCCTGGGCTAACTTAGCAAGACTTTGGCTGGAAGATGCAATTTGTTCCATTGAGGCCGATTGTTCTTCAGTAGCCGCCGACACTGTTTGGGATTGTCCAACTGCCGTCTTGCTATGACCGTCGATTTCCTTCATCGATGTTACAATCTGTTGGCTGCCACTAGCCATCTGTTGCATAGCAGCTGAAATTTCTTTGACTTCTTCAGCCGCTAGCGTTACCTTTTTAGCAATTTCCTTAAATGCCTGTCCGGCAGCAGTAACAACCTCCGAACCAACTTTAACCTCCCGAGTACCTTCACTCATAGAGGCCACAGCTGTATCTGTATCGCCTTGAATTTCACCGATTAAATCGGCAATCTCTTTTGCCGCATCCTGGGATTGCTCCGCTAATTTACGGACTTCTTCCGCCACAACCGCAAATCCGCGTCCTTGTTCACCGGCTCTAGCCGCCTCAATCGCAGCATTTAGGGCCAATAAGTTGGTTTGCCCGGCAATGCCTGAGATGGTATCCACAATTTGACCAATTTCCTTTGATCTTTCGCCCAACTTAGCCACCAAACTCGCTGAATTATTGACCGTTTGTTCAATTTTTTCCATTTGACTGACAGCTTGTTCCACTGATTTATTCCCCTCTTTAGCAGATTCAGCAGCCTCGGCTGCATTGCCAGCTACATGATTAGCACTATCAGCAGCTTGTTGAATACCTGCTGATATTTGCTTCGCCACAGAAGAAGTTGCATCAACCGCTTTTAATTGTTTTTCAGCGCCTGACGCCACATCCGAAATTGAGCTGGCCACCTGCGTTACCGCCTGCGCCGACTGCTCAGCACTGGCGGTTAATTCTTCCGAAGAAGCGGCAACTTGCTCAGCTGACTGGTTAACCTGCTTCAAAACAGTACGAAGACTGGCCCGCATACTAAGCAGCGCTTCAGCAACTTGGCCAATCTCGTCTTTCCTATTGACTTGATGCGGCTTGGCACGAAAATCTCCGGCAGCTAACTCAGCGCAAACACCGACCATAATTTGTAGCGGGTTTCTTATTATTTGACTAATAAACCAACCACTTATGCCCAATATAATAAACGCAATTACAATAATGGTGCTCAAAAGCTGGATAGCCCTGCCTTCAGATGCTTGTATACTATCATTCATATTTTCAGCCAATTTTTGGATATAAGAACCATAGTCTTGCAGACTATTAATATAGGCAGTAGATAACGGATCTAAAGTCGCCATGTATAGTACATAGGCTTCCGAATTTTTATTTTGCATAGCCAGTTCTATAACCTGCCCTCTGGCTGCGCGATATTTTTGCTGTGCATCTCTTACTTTACCAAATAATTCATCTGACTTCTGATCAAAATGCGCTTGCTCCAAGCTTTCCATATTTTTATTGATAGCTTCAACCCGCTCATCAATCGATTTTTTTAATTCACGGTTTTGCGTGTCATCAGTTGTCAGCATTAGCGCTAATACATTTCCGTTTGCAGTTCTTACAAATGAAGCCACTTCAGCCGAAAGCCTAACCGGAATCAACCTCTGTGTATACATGGCAGCTACATCTTTGCTTGCCTGCTGCAAATAATAATAACCGGTAATACCTACAATGCCTAAAGATATAAAGGCAACAAGAATTAGACAGCCTAACTTCATCCTTACTTTCATATTACCAAAAAAATTCATATTATTTCACTCCCATTCATATATATATCTCTACTAGAATATCTCCTAGCTAATCGTCATCTTATCATTTAGCCAAATTTTGATAGTTTCAACTTCATACTAGCATATTATTACTTATTATAACATATTACGACGATTATTCCAGCGGCTATATCCTTAGAAGTTAAGCCTTAACCTCTCCTCGGTACACCCCCGCATAATCTACCGTCCCCCGGGCATACTAGCTTTACTCCCCATCCATAGGTCAGCTTAGCTAGCCTGTTTTTTTATAATCTCCGACAAATTTGGAATACTAATATTGCATTGATTTCAAGCCGGTAAATTGCCCCCTTTAAGGCTGGCATTTGCTGGCCTTTTCCTACGCCAAACGAAATAATAAAAGAAGGTGCTATCATGGAAAATCGCAAACGTCACACTGACCACTGGGCAAGATTTAGCCCGTCTGTCAAGAAACTATCCCCCAAGAAACGTGAAATCTTGTATCAAGGATTAAAATCCCACGGAGAAGTCGAGAATCCTACAAAATAAAAAGCCTCCGTGAATCCACGGAGGTATACCTTAACTCATAATCTTGCCGACAATGGACGTTAAAGCGCCCTCTAATGCTTTTGCTGATCTTCCCGCTGCATTGAATCTCCAGGCATTCTCATTCCCTGCGTACTAAGCTCGGCATCGCCTGGCGATGCCGAAGCCGTTCCCGTGGTTGTCAAACCTTGCGGTAAATTCCGACCATGATTGGTTAGATTGGCCATTCCTTGTTCCATAAGTACTTTGATCAGCTCAGTACGGTTGCTGACACCCACTTTTTTGAAAATATTGCACAAGGCTTTTTTTACCGTGTCTTTTGCAATATTCAGCGTTTTTCCAATAGCCTGGTTTGAAAGTCCATCTGCCACCAGGCGCGCAATCTCCGTTTCCCGCGCAGTAAGTTGAAGTTGACAACCCGCGCTGTTTAATTTGTCCACAATCACTTGACTGCTTTCAGCAATCGGCACAGACAGCCGGCAGATTGTACTGACAAAATCCCGATACTGCCCAGATATTTTATACTCAAACAGTAAATCAGCGATATCCCCATTGTTTTCGACAAAGGGCATAACAACTTGATCCAAAACTGCCAGCTCTAGCGCTTTATGAAGCGTAGCTAACGCCTCTTGACGACGCCCCAGTTTTTCCTTAGCAGCAGCTTCAAAGATATAAGTATACACAAAAGCCAGCACACTAGGGAAAATGGCGGCTTGAGCGACATGCAAAGCAGCAATGCCAACCAACTTGTGGTATTGCCTGCTAATTAATAAGGACTTGTCATAAATAATATAAAAAAATGAATGACTTTGAAAGAAAAGGGTCTCCGGCAGTTTGCCGCTGGTAATCCAGATAGGTATTCTGTGAATTTGATTCAGGCAAGAAAAGAGAAAGCCTTCACACAACTCTAAAATATGCACGTGCGAGTATAGCTTTTGTTGTTTTACTATTTCGCGCGCCTGCCGCATACTGTCTATAATATAATCACCATCGCCTCTGACCAGCGCCAGACGCATCAAAAGAAACATCGCACAAAATACTAATGCAAACTGCCGCTTAGCCTTAGCAGCCTCACAAGCTTTATGCGCAACAATTTCGGCATTATCAAAATCACCGACATAGTAGTATCGTTCGGCCTCCATTACATATTCTCCCCCAAAGCCATGTCCGCCAGCCAACCGATAGTAGCAGGGAAGTTCCTTCATTCCTTGCACTTCAGTTTCCAACTGCCCGCCTGTACGGTGATACAAAAAAAGTACCGATGGCGAACCTAACGTCCAGGGCGTTTTGGTGTCAATAAAAACAGAAGGCCCCTTAAGTATCCTCCAGGCTTCCTTAAAATGAGCAGCCATCAGTGAAAGGTCATTGTATGCAGTAATTCCCTTCAATACTTCCATTTCGCCCATCAGTTGCCGCCGTGACCGCTCGTCAAGAACGGGAGATTGCTTGATATACCCCGTAACCTCCTGGCATTGCCTACAAAATAGTACTGCTTCATGGGATAGAAATAAATTGAACGCATAAATAATACCAGCAAGCGGATGCCTCATTTTTATGGGTATAGGACATTCCTGAAAATATTTGATTCGATCTGTTTTGGGCTGTCTGGCGAAAGCTGCCCCTTTGGCAATTTCAATAGTAGTCAAGAGACGCTCGAAATCGGCTGCTTTATAAAAATAATTCATTGCTGCATTATACTCGCCAACGCCAAGATACCACTCGCCTGCCAGTCTCCACAAGGTTTGACGCTGCTTCGGCTCCTGACGATCAAATATCCGCCGCAAAAAACCAGTCAGAATGTTGTGCAGATGATATGTCTGCCCGACATGCTCAAAAGTGATAAAGGAGTTCTCAGCCATGAGCCGTGTCAGTAAAGTCCCAGCGTTGCCTGTTTGCCACATATGCTCGGCCTGAGCCAAAGAAAAACTGTCAAACATACTGAGTACTGTCAGAAATTCCTTGGTCTCAGTTGAACAGGGCTGATAGACGACTTTGTCAATCAATTCAGTAAGGGTAGCAGATTGACGCTCAAAATGCCCGGCTTGCTGATAACCAAGAATACAAAGATAGACAACGCTGATCCAGCCTTCGGTATAAGACTGGAGCATAAAAGCTTCATCCGTTTTCAACGAGACGCCGCATAACTTGCTATAATCAATAATCTCCTGATAAGATAGTTCAAAGTACCGTTTCGTAAGCAGCAGACAATATCCCTTCAGTCGAAGTTCGTCTGTATTTTCCCCAAAAGCACTCCGCGAAATAATGACGATATGTAAGTTGGTAATTTCCATATAAACCAAGCGCTCAAAAAAATGGTCTAATGCTTTGGAAGACAACAAATGGTAGTCATCAATGACAATAACTGTTGGCGAGAAATACTCTACGCTGCCTAGCAGTTCGACGGCTTGATCGCTAAACACACTATCCCCAGGAACCCCTAATTCGACAAGACTTTGGGCGCAAACAGGATCAACCTTCATCAATAGGCGGGTAAAATTATTCCAAAAGCTGATTTCTGAAGAATCAAACACCGTTTGCCAAAGTACTTCTGCCCTAACTTCTGTAAAAAATTGCCGCAGCGCAGTAGTTTTACCATACCCCATTGGCGCTTCCACCACTGTCAGCGGATATCGCCAAATTTCTTGCAGAGCCTGACTAAGCAATTTGCGCTTGTATAGTATTCTGGAATCATCAATACGCATGGTAATGCCTCCAAAAATGCCGCATTATATCCTAAGATATTTCTGTAATACGACAAATTGCAATTAATTCCTGCAAAAATTCCATTTCTCATCTTTAAGCTAGCAGGCTCATAAGACAAGGGGACGGTGGGTATGCAGCCTTCCGTGCCATATCAGCGCGTATTATTCTGTTCAAAGAAACGCTGGTAAATCGGCCTTTCAGTCATTTCTGTTTGCTATGTAATATCAGCTAGTACCAGCGAATTCCAAGGCGTTTAAAAGATTTTTGTTGCCAAGAGAGTTGTAGGAATATCCGCTAGTTTTCCATTTAATTGATGGCGGGCCAGACAATTTCCCGCCCAGCTTTACGTCAATCTTGGTTTGTCCGTCTCCTGCACAACGAAATTGAAAGCACCTTAGAAGTTAAGCCTTAATCTCTCCCCGATACACCCCCGCATAATCTCCCGTCCCTCGGGCATACTAGCTTTACTCCCCATCCATAGGTCAGCTTAGCTGACCTGTTTTTTTATAATCTCCGACAAATTTGGAATACTAATATTGCATTGATTTCAAGCTGGTAAATTGCCCCCTTTAAGGCTGGCATTTGCTGGTCTTTTCCTACGCCAAATGAAATAATAAAAGAAGGTGCTATCATGGAAAACCGCAAACGTCACATCGACCACTGGGCAAACCTTAGCCCGTCTGTCAAGAAACTATCCCCCAAGAAACGCGAAATCTTGTATCAAGAATTAAAATCTCACGGAGAAGTAGAGAATCCTACGAAATATACCGAAACCCACCTTGAGGGTGGCTATGAAAACTCCTAAGTTCACACACTACCCATTAGTCCGGATATGCATAATCCCCGTCTTACCGCATATACTAGAAATGCGTAAATTCATCAATCTCACCCAGCAGGCCGCCTTAGGGCGGCTTTGCTGTTTATGAGAAATTTTTTTAACTTGCAAACAGATCGCACGAGTCTTTGTATTCTTTGCCATAATTCTGACTATACCTATACGTATATGAGCGTTTTTACACGTACAAAACAGGTAAAAGCTTATTTTACCCCGTTATGGATGCAAAAATAAAAAGCCGCCTACCCGGAGGGATACGCCTTCTAAACTGGTCAATTTCTCTGGTTACATCATCTTATCTACGATAAAGCCAGATATTAACCTAGCCACACAAAATATTAATAAAAATGCACCCATAATTATTAGCCAAGTATCCATCAAAATGCCCACCTTTTATGGAATATTTTTCTATATTATATGCTGTTTGGCCAGATTTATGCGCATAAATATAACCTATGTCAGGGGACGGGGCTATTGACACCATTATTTTAGGCTTTTAAAACAATGCCCCTATTAATACCTGTAATTCTTTCAATTTGCCGGAAAGAGACACAGCATTTCTACGACCTTGAACATTTACTCTCACGCTTTGCCTCACATGCAAAAGAAAGCATTAAATATAATCAATGCATTATTATTTGTAACACCTGTAGAATAAGTCATAGCCTCACAAAATCCAGTATCACTCCAATAGCACTTTTCAAGTATTTAAACATTCAAAAAGGCTTTGCGAAAAATTCGCAAAGCCTTGATTTTAGTATAATTAATGGCGGAGAGGGTGGGATTCGAACCCACGGTCCCTTTGACAGGACACTTGATTTCGAGTCAATTCAATAGTGTGCTTTAGTGTATTATGTTAATTCGCCATATTGTACAAACAGCCTGTTTGTATTGCTACTGCTATATGGATATTATACTATGTCCGTTTTATGGACACAACTATGGACACAACTTTTTTAAAACTAAAAAAGCCGCCTACCCGGAGGTAGACGGCTTTAAAATTCTCCCCTAGTTTTAAACCAGAATGATTCTTAAATCACTTCAAAACTGATGATCTTATCAAATGCCAAGTATTCTTTGCTGGTCTGCGTACCCACTTTCTTAGCGAGCATATAACCAGCAGTATCGGCATTGGCATGCTTCAAAAACCAATTTACAAAGCCGTCGATTTCAGCTGAAGATAACTGATAGTCATGATCGCTAGAATCGATTACGGTGACACGGAGTAATTGATTTCCGGTACTTGGCGGAGTTACTGCTGCCTGAGGCGTAGCCGAAGCTTCATTTGAATTTCCACTTTCACCATTTGCTGTTATAGCAGTTACTACATAATAGTAAGTAGTACCGTTAGTTACAGATGTATCAATATAGCTAGTGCCTGGTGTATTACTGGCAATAGTGGTGTATGGGCCGCCTGCTGTGGTAGAACGTTTCACGTTATAGCCAGTTGCACCAGAAACGGCCGTCCATGATAGAGCTACTTGGGCATCACCTGCGGCGGCATTTAGGTTACTATTTGCCACAATTGACGAATAGGGTTTGAGTTCTCCATTTTCGTCAATATCCACCGCATCAAAAATAAACTCATTAAAGCCCTCATATGCAGTTGTACATATCGTGACAGAATGTTCTTTAGATACTAAACCATCAATACTAAAATTTAAGCATTGTGAGATTCTCTCTGGCGTTTTTTGAGTAAAATCTCCCACTTTAACCTCATCAATAAACACATCGACTTGATTTGCCCCGTAGTTACTACCTTCATTGCAGCCAATTATTCTTAATTTGGAGCCAACAAAGTTAAACTTAATGTCACTTCCAGTCCCGTTTCCATTCTTAGTTCCGCCTCCATAGGCATTACCATCTGTAGCATCAGCAAAGTCTGCCCCTGAAACAATTGCATCAAAGCCAACTTTATTCACCCATCCACCAAAATAACTAAAATTTACGTTATTATCATCATATCTCTTCCATCCAGTCTCAGGTGCTGTTAGTGGTTGTCCTACTGTCGCCATTCTACATTCCTCCAAATATTTATTTTTGAAAACCGAAATATCCAAGGATCTCTTATATCAACTGTGTATCCTTTATATCGGTTTTCACCTATATACATTCATGCCAGCATCTTTTTTAAACTCAATAATCCTTTTTTTTTGAATTAAAAACAGCCTGCGGCGTAACCCGTATTTCCCGGGCATATTCCGTCAGGCTGTATCCTAATATGATTGTCTTTACTATCGCTTGCCGCTGCTTAATAGAAAGCGCGTTCAATGATCTAAACACTTGCTCTTTTAACAGAAGCATTTCTACCGTTTGACTCACATCTGCATTGTCACGCAATAATTCTAAGCAGCTATCTGTAACAATACGATTATCATGCCTTTGCTCTTTTTTAGCCTCATTCCACACGGCATATTTTACACGGCTTTCTACATATCCGGGCAACGGCACTCCTTTAGCCGGATTATAGTCATTAAAAGCACAAATAACTGCTAGCCATGCTATTTGCTTTAAATCTTCCGTTTTGCTATAAGTATATTTGTTCACGAGTGGTTTAAAATCTAATATATCCATTACATCAACTCCCAAAAAGAGACATTAAAATATCCCTAGCCGAATTAACGGCTGAGGATTCAATTTATAACGGCACGCTAACACGCACGCCAACACGTATATTTTTATCTTCGGATTGAATGACGGGACCGACATAACCCTGCTTGCCTAAAATCTTAACTTTGGACATATAACCAATATCATAATCATCACTATTATAATAAGTGCCTTCGATTAGTTTGTCTGGGTAGGCTTTGATATTGTACTGATTAAGAGAGATTGCCGGATTGTTTTTTGCTAATTCCTTTGTGTCTACCTGCTTGTTAGGTTCTTTGGGATTAGTGATAATAGAAAAATCGGCGCCTGATTTTTGCTGTTCGGATTTTACTACGCTGGCCAGCTCTGCGCCGGTAGTCTCAACTATTTTATCCGGGGCCTTATTTTCGACCACGATATTTTCAATTTGCTGGGCGACATCCGTGGCCTGTCGTGTGCTGATAATTACCCCAGCATTATCAGCCGCTCGCTCTATCCCCTGGGGCGTTTCGGCTTGTTGCTGGCTTTCATAAGTCACCGGCTGCGGCGGATGCATATGCGCCCAAATTAAATAGCCGCCTATGCCCAATAAAATTAAGACAATAGCGGCTACAATCCATTTCTGTTTAGTTGTAAGCTTCATATTAAAATAACCCCCTGACAGCAATATAGCCAAGCAAGGCAATCCCAGCAATCGCGTAAATATCATATCTATGCGCTACCCAACAGGAGGTTGTCTCCTGCTCTACTTCCTTGACATCAGCTTTGGCCCTTTCCTTTAACTCTGCAATTTTGTCCTCAATTGCTTTAATTGCATCAGTATAAAGTTCTTCGCCATCAGCCTTTAAAGCTGCAGCTTTTTCTTCAAGCTTGGCAATATCGCCTTCTACTGTGTTTTCTACGGCAACTACCTCGCTATTACCGGTATTATCGCTTTGAACGGTTTGCATTCCAAGGATAACTGCTTTCAATTGTTCCGCGGTCATATCCGCCAATTCTTCATTAGTATAGATTTTCATTAGTCATTCCTCCAATTTTTTATTTAGTCGTTATCAAGCCAAGTAAAATAATCAGTTATTCCTCGCGCTACAGCCGCCGCAAATTCTAACCGTTTAGCTTCATTCGCCAACAAAGCCGCATCATCAGAATTAGAAATAAAGGCTAACTCTGCGAGTGCTGCCACCGCATCAGTGTGGCGGGTAATATAGAGAGGATTATCTTTTATACCACGGTCTACGGTACCAAGAGCATCCGTAATCTGATTATTAATGAACTGCGCTAGCTTGCCACCCTTTACGCTGCCCAAGCAGTAAAAAGTCTCAGTACCTAACGCAGCGTCACTGCCGGCAGAATTACAATGAATAGATACGCATATGTCAGCATTGGCATTGTCAGATACATCGCATCTAGCTTGTAATTCTTCGCTTGCGCTGGCATCAGGATATGCAACGTCAGCATCAGTGTCGCGTGTCATAACTACCTGGTAGCCAACATCCTCTAGATATCCTTTTACCTTTTGCGCTACGTCCAGGGTAATATCGCATTCACGCAGGTCATTACCGCACGCGCCTGGATCACTGCCACCGTGCCCAGAGTCTATGCAAACAATTTTAGTCATTTTACACCATCTCCATTTTTATTGTATGCTTGCCCATCAGGGCTACCATACTTGTTATTAATAAATTTATTGCTAACTAAACCACCAATCCCACCGCCGCCAGTAAGAGTTGCGAACGTGTCGTAGTGCGCCCACTGCTGATGCGTAAGCATTAAATAAGCGCTCCCAGCTAAGAATGCCAGGAACGCTATAATACTGAATAGGCCGGTGCGGCTAGGTGCGCCGTTTTCGTAGAGCAGACCGGTTGTAAAATTTCTAATGGTTTCCTGCATCTAAAAACCTCCTTAATATTTTCATGCCTAAATAAACTATTTGCAGTAGTAGATATATCATAGTGAGGATATATACCCAGTCTGCCAGCTGAATATTAAGCAGGGTTAACGTTGTCACCCCAACGGGAGGAATAGATTGTTTTACGGCACCTTCCAATTCATTTCCCATAAGTCACCTCCAAAAATTTACATAAAAAATAGACGTTCTCACGTCTGCACGGTTCCCTTGCTCTATTCAATTCAGTCACCCCTATTTTGGTCTAGTCGGCCCTGTACACTGATAAAGATGTTCCTGCTGGAAATAAATTAACTGCAGTAGCAAGGTCGGTGGATTGAGCTATAAAGGTAAGCGTGTTTAGATTTGACTTGACCGCATTTGTACCCCATCCTGTTGTCATGCTAGTTCCTCTTGCCTTGCTTGATCTCTTGGATAACCGAAGTGTCAAGCTGCTCGCTTTCGCCAAGTTCTATGCCGTTAACCGGCTCCTTTAGATACTCGCCAGTATCTGGGTCTTTGACTGGGCCCTTATCGTCATAAACAAGCCTATCAATTGCGCCAAACTTGAGATAATCCCCAATATCAGCGCCAATAACCTTAAGGCAGAAGGCTAAGAAGTCCTGAATGTCTACATGAATTTCCTGCTTGAACAGTTCCCGTAGCCTATTTACTTCCTGCTTTACCTTAGGCCGCTGTAGTAATCGGCAACCTAGTACCTGGGCACTATGCTTATTTTTGCTTTCGGCGGCATAACCAGCCTTAAGAGCGGCCTGTGTAGCGTTCCAAGTACGTACGTAGTGATAACAAAAAAGCTGTTCCCTGTCGGACAGCTCTTCTTCCTGTTCTTCTTGCACCGGTTCGCCCCTGTTTTTAGGGGTGCAAAGGGTGCACTCTTTTTTGCTGTTTTATCCCTTGACCAGCCGTGACGTTTTCGCCATGATTTGACGGTATTCTCTGTTACGTTATACTTGGTAGCTATATCCTTATATTTCATACCGAGTATGTAATCTTTTTCAGCTAACTCATGTTTTTCAGCCATTATCGCATATCACCCACCTCCACAAGTTCACCTACTAGTATATTAATCCACGCTTATGAACCAATTTTTCTGCTCTAGGTTACACCGCGTCTTGCCGCAATGCTTACAGTTATCACAGCTGCGCGGGCCGTTGCGGGCTATTGGTTTGTTGTTACACATGGTATCCCTCCTGATTCGGGGCATGAAAAAAGAGCGGCTATAATTCCGCTCCCTATGCCAAAGTGAATATATGGCAAAAACACTTGTACACGCCAATACATTCATGCTGGTGATGAATTTAAACTGGTTATCTATAATTTACTACACAAAGTATCTTTAGCTTTAGACTCGAATTTAAAGAAATCTAGAAAGTCTTTGCCAAATTTGGTTAATTTTAAATCATTTAGACCATAATTTATGCTCTCACCATCATCCATATATTTTTTAGTAATTACAAGTCCTAACTTAACAAGTTTATTTATTATATATGCCTTTTCCCCTTCTTTTTCCTCAAAGATCGTCTCAAATTCCGCATATAAATCTTTTTCTCTACTTTCCCCAAAAGTTATTACCATAATTCCTTCAGGAATATAAAGCAAAGTTTTAATTTCTGAAATTTTTAGCTCGTGCAATATATCATAATACGTTAGGATTGTATCTTGATCAATAATTGATCTTTCGATTACTGACTCAAATCCATTAACGATATAAGTAATTTTATCTTCTTGCTTCTCATCTGCTGCATAATCAAAAAGTAATGGAAAATACTCTTCCTTTAGCGTATTTCGTTTTGTATCAGTGCAATGCACTAGCATATTTTCAATATTGGTAATTCTATTATTCAAATGGTCAATTAAACTTAATATCATTTTTTCAGTACGTTTCAATTTATAATTAAGCGCAGTTGTAACAAATCCCGGTGCAGCCTGACCTATTAATGTATCGCTAACGAAAGTTGCCAAAAACGAAGCGGTCCCTTCACCATAAATTTCTACTGAATTAGTCACAAACTTATCAACTTTTTTAACTAATTCTTTAGTTACTGAAAAATTCATTAAAATTTATCCCCCTTTTTACCTTATATTACCTAATTCGTCAACAAAGCAATATGTTCCTGCGCAAATTTTTACAGTGGTCTAAGTTTCACCTGCTAGCCTGAGGAGGATAGGGTATTAAAAAAGAGCCCGTAGGCTCTAGCTTTTGTTTTTTCTAGTCTTGCGTATATTAACCTTGTTTAAGTCCGGAATTGTTGGTGATGGCATTTTATTTAATTCTTCATATGTTTTTTTCTCATACTCTTCGTGTAGCGCATTTTGTAAAGATTTTAGCTCATTATCAATCCAACTTTTTGTTTCCAAAACTAGCTCATATAACTCTCTATAATTCTTTTCTGGAGTACCACGCCTCAAAGACCGTGTCACTATTTCGGCAATTTTGGGCTCAATTCCAGGCTTATTTAAAATACCTCCGATAAGCGTTTGCGAATAGGCATTTTCATCATGAGCAACATGCTTATCTCGAAGTGCTTTCATCCATTGAAACAACTTATATTTTTCTTTATTATCTTTATAAATTTCTTCGGCTCTTAATTTTTTGCGTGAGCGGCTACTCTCAAAACACTTTACAAACAATACAAGCGCGGCATAAAATAAGGCCTCATTTTTCAATCCTTCATCTTCTTGGTTAATTTCGTTCAAAAAACCCATAGCAAACATCATATCATCTGCGTGTAAAAGATAATCATTCAATTCTTTCATCTGAGTCGTTTTAGAAGAATTCTTTAATTCAATTATTTTTGATACATTAGGATATTTCTTTTCATCCACAGAGAAAAGTTCGTAAAGATCCAATGCGCCCATCTCCTTTTACCGTTTTTTACGCATTTCGGCAAAAGGGGGTAATTTCCCTGCAAAATAAAAGACCGCCCTCGCCGGCGGCCTTGCCTAAAATCCTATGATACTATCATACCACGGAAAAACTGCAATGTAACACTGTGTTACTTAAAAAAATAGCCCCGAAAGGCTAAAATCATATCATCAAGTTATTTTAAAAACTATTTCATACATCGGCACTTTTTGAAAAAGGTTATTAAAATTCCCAATAACAATTTTTTCAATAAATAACCCTCGTTTTCTTAACGATTTCTTTTCTATAACTCTGAGTTTACCTTCTCTTTCAAGGCGAAATATCTGCTTCAAAATTACATCATGAGTCTTTGCCTTATAAACCCTATCGTTACTTAACCGATTTAATAATACAATTAATTGTTTTATTAATAAACGCTTTTTATTTGCAGTAAACAACAACTTAATAGCTAGCCATGGAGTTATAGTCATCCCAATAAACCAAGCTTGATTTTTTTCCCATGGATATTGGAATCTCGTAACACCGAACATGGGAGTTCTTTTAAATCTTATTTCTGCATAGAACTCTGTGAATAAACAAACCACTAAAACAAAAACCAACACTTTTAAGAACATAACCAAAACCCCTTATTACCGTTTATATCTGTTTCGGCAAAAAGAGTAAAATTCCTCCGCAAAATTCAAGACCGCATTTCGGATGGCCTTTCATGTTTAATTTACAAGCATCCTCTCTTCAGCGCCACCAGCCGTAGCAACTCCACCATCTCATCCCACCAGTTTGTGATTGTGTTGTCATGCAGCCAGAATTTGTTCGGCGAAGTGAAATTCTGCCGACCCATTTCTTCCGCGTAGTGAGATTGAACATAATTTCTCCATACTTCCCGTCCATTTACCGTCTTGCGCCGGCCGGCTGCCTTTCTGCGCAGCTCCAAGAAAAGCTTTTTCTTTGGTCCCAGCATCGATTCGAACAGCTCCACGGTAATAAGCCACTTCTCAGTCGCATCAAGCTCTGCCAGGCTAACGACCTTCTGCAACACTACATTTCCTGGGCCAGTCGGAACATTGACCTCATGCATCCGGTTTTCATCGTGGATATAGTTCAAATCAGAATAATATTGTTTGAGCCTTTCAGGATAAAAGAGCAGCCATTCTTCTGCTGTATCATAATCATTTTTTAATTCTTGAATTACATTTTTAAGAGCACTGCTGCTAACCACTGGCAACCCCTCCCCGGAAATTTAAGATTGAAAACACCAATAGGGCGGTCGCAGCCGCCCTTTTTCTAATTACCTATTACCCTAACCCCACACTTGCCGGACCCATTCAGACAAACATCATTGCATTTTTCTTTTTTATCGCAATCTGCGCAGCACCTATGCCCTTTGTTTCTATGGCACTTTGGCGCCGGACACTGATACTTTATCAAATTAATCCCGCCTCTCCCAAACGATCTTAATCCCAACTACCACCGCAGCAGCCAACCAGACTGCGGCTATATCCTGTACTGTCAATCCGATTCCTCCTGCTTGTCCCTGCCGCAAAGATGCGGTTCTAAATCACATACCTCTGCGTCCGCTGCCATGCATTGCTGGCAGATTTCTATATCAGACATTAAGCTCACCCTTGCTCAACTGTCATGATAGGTGGATATTCCTTTTTCTGTTGTGTGGCGGTTCTGGCCTTGGTACCGGAGTTCCGCACTCAGGGCAAAACTTTGCTTTCTCATTCAAAGCATGAGAACATTTTTTGCATTTCAAAATCATAACCTCTCTTTCTTTAAATTTTAACAAATGCGTTTTTGCGCACACTTTGTTGCAAATAGTATTCAGTTACGTTGTTACATGTAGTTACTTATATTTAATAGCATCTATTAAATACACTAGAATTCAATAAAAAGCACTTTATTTTTAGTTAAATGCCAAACCTTAAAATTAGGCTAATTTCATAATCAATTTAAAAATACTTATAAATGCTCTTAATTGCTTAACGATAAGCAGTTTTTAAAGGTTTTTTAGGATAAGCTGCATTCATCAAATTCCTTATTGCATCCTCGAGAGAAATATCTTCCCCTTCCTCGTCCATACCTGCCTTCAATTTCCTACGAAGACCACGAAGCCGCTTTGTATGTTCCACAAAGCCAGGGTCGGATTTAGTAATGGTTATTACCACTTTCAATGTTTCAAGGAGATTAAAAGCATCTTCATCGGGAATAAATATCCGAGCCGTAGTATCACCTCCTACGCTGATTTGTTACACACATTGTCCGGTTTGCATTTAAAAAAATATTTATAAAGTTGAGTTTCCTTTAATCCCAAAACTTGCCCCATTCTCTAGCCAAATCAGGGGATGCTCGCCTAACTCCTCTTTCTACTTTTTCAACCATTGAATGGCTAATATTAAGTATTTCAGCTAGTTTAGATCGAGAAATTTTCTTTTTTTCCCTACGCTTAATTAATAGTTCATTCATAATATCCCTCCTTTTCCAAACCGGACATTATGTCAATATCTGTATAATACATCACATATTGTCCGCTGTCAATAATAAGTTAACACATTATGTCCTATTTTTTCATTGGACAATTTGTCCGTATTGTAGCAAAATTATATTGAGGTGATAAAATGGCTTCATTCGCAGAAAAATTACGAAATTTAAGGATTAATAAAGGTATTGGTCAAAAGGAAGTTGGTGCAGTGATAGGCGTTAGTGACTCATCTATTCGAAAATATGAATCCGGCACCAGAACCCCCAATCCAGAAGCTATCACCAAATTAGCTAAATTCTTTGATGTAACAACCGATGAATTACTAGGTACAACTTCTTTAAAGCCAACAGAACCCAAAAAGCCCAAGGATTTATTAAAACTCCTTGAGCAAGAGGATTATACACTTAATGGGGAAATAGCTTCACCCGAAGATAAAGAAAAAATAGCTAAAATGATTGAATTAATGTACTGGGACGCTAAAGAAAAAAATAAAAGAAAATAGGATGATGATTCTGTTATGTTCAACATACCATTGCGCGTAAAAAACATAATCAGACGTCATGATACCTGCAATCCATACATAATAGCCAAAGAGTTGAAAATTGGAATCATTTACGGGGAGACCCCCGATAGGGTGAATGGATTCTGGCGCCGAGTTTTAAGAAGAAAATACATATGCATAAATGAAGATTTAGAAGAATGGCAGCAAAAGACAGTTCTCTGCCACGAGTTGGGGCATATCTTTCTGCACCCAGGATATAAAAATTACTGCATGGCAGGACGGACTTATTTTTCATGCACGCGCCGCGAGGATGAAGCCGACCAGTTTGCTGCTGAGATAATGGGTTATAGTTCAGATATCGAAAAAATAAATATTTTAGATTTTCTTAAGAATGGATATAAAGTCAACCAGACGTACTAAAAGACACAGCAAAATGGACAGGCTGTGTCTTTATAATTTGGGGGGATTATTATGGCAAGACGAAAAGGCAGCAATACAGGAATACCAGGATTATCATTTTCACCTAAAAGGGCTTTAGGAATATCTAAGGCACAATCAAAATTATCGAGGGAATTAGGCATACCCTTATCAAAATCAGGCCGTCAAAGGAAAATGGGCGCGGCTATGGGGTGCTTATTACCGATATTACTTACAATTGTTCTAACTTTATTACTAAGTTCAATAGTTGCATTCGCAGCAACGCCCCAGGTAACTATTAACGATGCAAAAAAATCAGACGTAATGGCGGCTATCGTTCCTGAAATGACAACAAATGGATTCAGCGTAAAAGCAATTAATGAATATAGCGTTACATTCTCTCAATACAAAGATAATTTTTGGGCATCCGTTTTTACAGGTTCTACATCATTTGAAGCAAGAATGACTTACAATGTTATTGAAGTAGGTAACAATGTCCTTGTAACCGCAAATGCACAAATCGTTTCGTTTCCTGGCACAGCAAGGGAACAAATATCTCCCGCTAATGATCAAATAAATGGTCAAATTCAAATAGCATTAGATCGCCTACGAATAGGATTCGATGGCGGATATTTTTATGGCTTTGATTTTGAAGGGAAGTCAAAGTATTGGAAGATAGTAGGAATTACACCAGGAGGAGCCTTTGACCAAGCAGGAATTAAGCCTGGTAGCAAAATTATGGCAATTAACGGAATATCACTATCACAAATGAACACTAGGGAAATTAATGTAGCGCTCAGTGGCGGCGAGGGTGCACATGCGATTTTTACTATCGAAAAAGATGGGCAAAGCAACAATTATACTATTGCGAAATATTACATTGCCCCCAAATACAAAAAGAGTAAAATAATTACTCCCGTTACGCCGATATAAAGGAAAACTAAAAAATATATAGCCCCACACCGGGGCCTTTCTAATAGGAGGCGGCATGGCTACAGTACGCATTGAAAAACGCTCTAAAAAAGCGTTCACGCTAATTATTGACCACGGCATAGACCCAATTAGCCAAAAGAGAAAAAAAGAAACACGCACCCTTGAAACAGATGATATTAATATTGTTGAAGCCGAACGTTTAAAAATATTAGCCGAGCTTGCAGAAGGAAATTACAAGCCAACCAGCAAGTCGACTGTCGAGGAATATTTTGATTATTGGTTTGAAACGCCATTGGCCCAAAAATTAGACCCCAAGACTAAGGGACATTACAAAACGCTTTATGATAGCCGAATTAAGTCCTGGATTGGCGATAAAAAACTAATCGACTTAACCCGAGACGATTTACAGCGATTTTACCAACGCATGATTGAAGCAGGGCAGATTCAAAAGCCAGATAAAGACGGCAACCCAAAGCCTTTCAAACCTATCAGCAAGACTACGATGCTACACTACCACCGTTTGATTAGACGAGTACTCAATTACGCGCTAATTGAGGATGAAATCATTAAGAAAAATGTTGCTACCCGTCTTGTACTCCCCGATCCAGCCCCACAAGCGGATTATGATCCAGACGAGGAATTAGTAAAAGTCTTATCTCAGGACGAAATAATCAAACTAGAAATAGAAGCCGCCAATACACCCCATGGTAATTTAGTTGCTGTCGCTCTTAGGACAGGCATGAGGCGCGAAGAATTACTTGCCCTTACTCGACGAAAAAGAAGGCACTATCTTTATAAAAAAAGCTTTGTCATGGACGACAGAGACAGGATACCGAATTAAGCCTACCAAGAATAAGCAGAAACGAAAAATAGAAGTTTCCCCGGATGTTTTTGCTGCTCTTGCCCGGCAATCAAAAGCACAGGCCACTAATAAGTTAAGGTTAGGCGATCTATACAGAAAAGATCTTAATTTAGTATTTTGCGCGGAAGATGGTCATTACTATCACCCGAACATGCCTACAAGATGGTTTCCAAAATTCTGTGAAAAAATCGGTATTACCAGATTGGTATTTCATTCCCTGCGCCATACACACGCCAGCCACCTTTTAGCCGCCGGAGAAGATATAAGTTATGTGTCCAGGCGATTAGGACACAGTGATATAGCCATCACCTACAACACATATTTCCATCTAATTCCCAAAGAGAAAAGAAAGTCCCTTGAAGAATTTGAAAAACGGTTAAAAAAATAATTTAGTATTGCTATGTTTTTACATGTTTTAAAATGTTAAAAACTTTATTTTTAGCCTGTTATGGACACAACTTTGGACACAAGTTAACCATAATCATTAAGTAAAAAAGACAAAACAAAAGCCCCCGTGAAACCACGGAGGCTTAATTTTACTATAATTAATGGCGGAGAGGGTGGGATTCGAACCCACGGTCCCTTTGACAGGACACTTGATTTCGAGTCAAGCACCTTCGACCACTCGGACACCTCTCCATATATAACTGTTTACTTTTTGCGCCGCTCACGAAAAAATTCTTTCATGATAGCACTGCACTCATCTGCGCGTACCCCTGCGGTTACAGCAAGCTGATGATTAAGCGCCTGATTTTGCGCGACATTGAAAATGGATTCAACAGCACCGGCTTTGTAATCGGCACTGCCGTAGACCAGTCTGTCAATACGACTCATAATCAAAGCTCCAGCGCACATGGGACATGGTTCAATGGTAACATATAAAGTTGATCCGGATAAGCGCCATCTCTTCAGCTTATCACAAGCCTCACGAATGACAATTATCTCGGCGTGAGCTGTGGCGTCATGCCACGTTTCCCGCATATTATGACCACTGGCAACTGCCTCATCATCTATGACCAGCACGGCGCCAATCGGTACTTCGCCAAGCTGATAGGCTTTGGCCGCTTCGGCTAGGGCTAGGCCCATATAATACTGATCATCCACTGCCAAGTTCACCACGCTAATAAATTCGCGGTACAAGTACCACTGTGATATTATACCGTATAACATAATCTTATGCAAGCAGTTTACTATATTTTTATTTGGTAGTTAATAGCAGCCTCCTGGCGCTAAGCCTGCTTACAGCATACATACATATTTACCCCCAAACAGTACAAACTATCCTTATCCAGAATACTTATCCAATTACTGAAATGAACTTAAATTATTATAAAAAGAAATGAGCAATTATGAATATATTTACCAAAAACTTTAAAGCACTTAAACAAATTGTCCTCTATGAACCGCCAAAAGATCCGCCCCCTTTTGTACTAGCAGAAGCGGAAAGATCCAACGATACACCCGCCCCGGTTACTAGTAGTCTGGCACAGTATGAAGCTCTGCTGCGTTATGCGCACCGCCTTGCTGATACCATAGAGAAGTCTCTGACTGCACTCAAACAACCATATCAGGCAGATAAAATAGCTGCCCTTAAGCTCGAAATAGCTGCCTTAGAAAAACAGCAAGACAAGCTCTCGCCTGTCCTTGAAACCTATAGTCTCAGTCAAAGCCCAGCAAACCAAGAAATCAGCACAAGTATGGAAGAAAATAAACTAACCCTCGAAAAGCTCTACAATTTGCCGGATAACCAAGATCTTATTATCCGCCGTCTGACCATCCCTGCCCAGCCGCCAGTAGATGCCGCACTGGTATTTATTGACGGGATTTCTGATAAAAACACCATCAATCTAGCTATTCTTCAGCCGCTCATGCTGCTTGGCAAGAGAGATAAATCCTTGTTTCAAAAAGCTGGCCTCGAGGAGCTGCTTGCCGAATATTTGCCTGGCAATCAGGTAAAATTAGTTCATACGTTTGGCGACATAACAAGCGCCATCAACATGGGCGATACAGCTATCTTGTTTGACGGCCTGTCCCAGGCTGCTTTGATTGAGACCAAAGGACAGGAACATCGCGGCCCAGATCGTCCCACACTAGAACAATCTGTCCGCGGCAGCCAAAGCGCTTTTACCGAAACACTCCGGGTCAATACCGGCCTAGTACGCACCCTACTGCGCACAAGTGACCTTACAACCGAAATGCTTACTGTCGGCACACGCAGCAATACCCTTTGTGCGGTAATGTATCTAAAATCCATCATCAATCCTGAACTAGTGGTGGAAGCCAAACGCAGGCTGCAGGGTATTACGACAGATGCCGTAACACAAGCCGGAATGCTGCAACTTCTCATGATGGATCAGCCAATTTTGCCCTACCCACAGGCGCTATCCACCGAACGGCCTGACCGGGTGGCCGCAGCGCTAGCCGAGGGGAGGCTGGCCATACTGGTAGATGGTTCCCCTTTTGCGATTGTAGCGCCAATAAGCTTCTTTACTTTACTCCATGTCGCAGAAGACTTTTCTCTGCCTTGGGTAGCAGGCAGTTTTGCCCGCATTTTAAGGCTTTTGGGAACACTTATCAATGTGCTTTTACCTGCTATGTATCTGGCCATTAGCTACTTTCACCAAGAGGCCCTGCCGACAGACCTCATTCTCGCGATTGGGGCTGCCCGTGAAAAAGTGCCTTTTCCCGCTTTTGTCGAGATTGCTTCCATGGAATTTGCCTTTGAACTCTTACGCGAGGGCGGTATTCGCATTCCCGGCCTCTTAGGGTCGACCATCGGCATTGTCGGCGCCATTATCCTGGGTCAAGCCGCCGTTGCCGCCAACATAGTCAGCCCGATAACCGTTGTGATTATCGCCGTTACAGGCCTTGCTTCGTTTGCTATTCCTGATTACAGCCTTTCCTTTGCCATCCGCTTAACCCGCTTTGTCTTCGAGCTCTTAGCCGCCATGCTTGGCCTCATAGGGGTATCTGGCGGTATTATTACAATTATAGTACTCTTATGCAGTATGAAATCACTGGGCGTACCTTACATGGCGCCGCTAGCCCCCAAAACAAGATATGGCTACGATGCCATCCTGCGCGGCCCAAATGCTGCCCAGGAACTAAGACCCGATGAACTTAGCCCGCAGGATATCCGCCGCCAGCCAACCGTTTCCCTACGGTGGACGAAACAAGCCTCCGGCAAAAAGAAAGGAGATAAATCATGAAAGCTCAGCCAGGCAATATGGGTATAGCTGAAGGTATGTCCTTGGTATTCATTACTACTTCCTCCACAATTTTTCTCGCAGCATGGTCTTTGGCAATAGACCGCACTACTACGGCTAGCTGGATGATGCCGCTGATCAATACCTGTACCGGGCTCCTCACTTTATGCCTGCTCCTCTATGTCCTCAGTGTTACCTCCACTGACCTCTATGACGCCTGTCAGCTGCTTGTAGGCACTACCGCTACCCGTCTGATTGTGCTTTATTATATTGGTATCTATTTTCTTGATGCTACCTTGTTATTACGCCAATTCGCGGAAAACACCCTGCTTACCGCCCTGCCGGAGCTGCCTTTTGAAATAGCCATCGGCTGGTACACCATAATCGCAGTTATTCTCAGCTATATCGGCATTGAAGCCACCCTCCGCGCCGGCTATATAATTATGCCGCTGATTATACTGGCTAGCTTTACTGTGCTGACCATGCTCCTGCCGCAATATGAAATATTATATTTAGCACCTTGGCGCGGCCCGGGACTTGACAAAGTGCTTGCTTCCGGCGTAATGAGTTCAGGCATAAACATAGGTATCCTGATCCCAGCCTTTCTTGCCAGCAGCTTCCAAAATACAAAAACGGTGAAATATTCTGTCCTGTATGCTTTGGGACTGAGCTGCCTTGTCAAAACAGCAACACTAGCTGCCTTCATCGCGGCCTTTGGTACAGGTTCAGCCCGGGAAAAAGTGCTGCCCTTTTATGAACTATCCCGTTTAGTCTATATCAACCGTTATATCCAGCGCATTGAATCTTTGGTCATTATCGTCTGGGCCGTCGCCGGTATTTTAAATATTACCGTGCTGGTATATGCCGGAATATACTTATTGGCACGCCTGTTTAATCTCCCTACGCTAAAGCCCCTCATCCTTCCGGTACTTCTCCTAATATCCGCTCTAGCCATGATTCCAGAGGAAATTACCAGTGTTATTACCTTACATACCAAGCTGCATTTTGGTTTATATAACATTGGTACTATGCTCATCCCCTTTGCTCTATTTGTTATGGCATTAATCCACGCTTTTAAACAGAAAAACTCCAAAAAACAGCCGTCCTGCCAATAAGGAGATAAAAACTATGCTCTTTGCTTTCAAGATTGCCATACCAGTTATACTTTTATTCATTTGCACCGGCTGTTATGGTGCAAAAGAAACCGATAGTGTTGCTTACGTCATAGCGCATGGTGTTGACAAAGCACCAGGCGGCAAACTAACAATTACCACCCAAATTGCGCCCCCAGCAGGACCAGGCAAATCTGAGCAAGAAAATATTGGAGTCATTGATACTATTACCATTCCCTCCTCAGGGCAAAACCGCACACTCATCAGTTCTACCCTTTCCCGCACACTCAACTCCACGCACCTGACTGCTATAATTATTTCTGAGGAAGCGGCCCGTGCCGGCATTGCCCCTATACTTGCCTTTTTCAGCCGCAACCGCGAGTTTCGCGATTCCATCTATTTTATTGTAGTCCCAGGCAGCGCAGCGGATTATATACAAAAAAATACTTCAAGACTAAACCTTACAATTTCTCGCCTTTATGAAAATTATCTTACCAAAAAAAACTATTCTCTCCCCAGCACGCTGCATACATTTTACACCAGTTTCAAGAATAATGGCAGTTCACCCTATATAACATATAGCGCTGTAAACCCCAGAACTGGTGAAGATAAGAGTGCAGGCTACAAAACGCCACAGCAAAAAAGCACGCCTTACATAGCAGGCGGCATACCGCGCGCAGGCACTAAAACTGCTATTGAATTTTTGGGGTTAGCCGTATTTAAAGATGACAAAATGGTCGGTGTATTAAATAGCGAAGAAACCAGGGCTGTTTCTCTCCTTCGAGGCGAGTTTTCCTGGGGCTACCTTGGGGTTGTCGATCCGCTTGCTCCCCAAAAAGATTTCATCAGCCTTAAAGTATACACTTACAATAAACCAAAGATAACCGCATATTTTAACAATAAAGCCCCTGTATTCACCGTCAAACTAAAATTGGAACTAGAAGTCCTTGGTATTACTTCAGGTACCAGTTACGAAAAGCCGGAATATCGAAGGCTGCTTGAAACACAAGTGGCGGACTTATTAAAAGAGCAAATTCTGTCAATGCTCAAACATACACAGGCACTAGGTACAGATCCGGTTGGCTTTGGCCTTTATTTACGGCCGCAATTAGATACTACCGCTGAATTGTCTAAAGCAGATTTAACAGAGCTTTACCAGCAAGCTGACATCCAAATTGATGTTACAGCTAAAATGCGCCGCACAGGACTAATATGGCAAACCACACCAAAGCGGAACGGGTAAATAAAACGCTTGCGTTTTTAAAATTACTAGAAAGTAATTAACGTTTTGGCAATTTTAGAAAAGTAATCCTATAGATGACTACCCCGAAAAGTTATACTTTCTTAGCTAATAAAAGGAGGTCTATCTATGCTATTTCGCTTTGCACTAATAGGCATATTAATGCTTAGTATTTTTTGTACAGGCTGCTATGGAGCAACCGAGACCGATTCCATAGCCTATGTCCTGGTTATGGGCATTGATAAAGCAGCAGACGGCAAACAAAAAGTCACTTATCAAATCGCCCTCCCGCTAGCCTTAGGTAGTAATCCGGAAGAAAAGAGCGCAGCTCCGAAAACGCCATGGATAACTAACACCATTACCATCCCTACGCCGGCGGAGGCGCGTATGCTGCTTGATGCTACAACATCCCGCAGTGGCAAGACCAATCATCTTGTTACATATGTTTTTTCAGAAGAAGTGGCAAGGCAAGGAATTGCAAACAGCATTACTTATACCGCTCGTAACCGCGATTATCGCGAATCAATCTATATTATCGTTGTCAAAGGCAGCGCCGAAGAATACATCAACCATAATAAACCAAAACTAGACACTAATATTGCTCACTATTATCAAACCCTGCTCTTAACCCACAATCCTGGCAACTACTATTTAGATGCCAACTTCCACCAATTTATTAGCAGGCTAAAAGAGAGTGGCGGCTCCCCCGTTGCCACATATAGTGGCATAAATCCTATGGCAGGGGATGATAACCCTTTAAAGGCTGCAACGCCCGAACAAAAAGCACCTCCCTATCTGCCCGGAACAGTACCGCGTACAGGTACAGCAAACCCGGTAGAATTTCTCGGGCTGGCGGTTTTTCGCGGCGATAAAATGGTAGGAACGCTTGATAGTAGCGAAACAATGTCTGTTGCTCTCGTTACAGGACAGTTCAAAAACGGCTTTATCGATGTCATTGACCCACTTTATCCAGAAAAAGATTACATTAGTCTTAATATATATCCGGAAGGCAAGCCAAAAATCAGCACCAGTATTGAAAATAATATACCAAGGATTACTATTACCCTCACCGTTTCCTGTGAACTGCTGGCTGTTACTTCCGGCACCAATTATGAATCGGTAAACTATCGTCCGTTAGTCGAAACCCAGGTTGCCAATATGCTTAAAGAACAGCTTTTACATATGATAAATCATACCAAGGAGCTTGGCAGCGACCCTGCCGGTTTTGGCCTGTACTTTCGTCGCAATTTCCAAAACACGACTGAGCTTGAGCAGCTTGACCTGACCGATCTATACCAAAAAGCTGACATACAAATTGATGTCACAACCAAAATACGCCGCTCCGGACTGTTACGCCAGACAACGCCAACCATAAATCAATAAAACGCTATGCGTTTTCAAAAAATAAAAAGTAAAAAGGAGGTACAATAGTGACTTTAAAACAATACACCATTCGATTGGCTCTACTAATTCTAGGCACTATTCCCCTCCTCTTTATAACCGGCTGCTACGGTGCACGCGAGACAGATGAAATGGGCTTTGTCACAGTCTTAGGTATTGATAAAGCAGGGGATAAAGACAAAATTACTTATCAGATTGCTATTTCACCAAAAAAGGGCAGCACCACTCCGAGCGAAGAGGACCCCTGGATAATCAGTTCTTTTACTACCCCCTCTTTGGCCGAAACGCGTATGCTCTTAAATACCACCATACCACGCCCCCCAAACCTTTCCCATATCACAACTTTAATTATTTCTGAAGAAAAGGCCCGCGATGGACTAAACCCCATACTTGCCAATTTCATGCGTAACCGCAATTATCGTGAAAATATTTTTTTCATTGTTGTAGAAGGCTCAGCCGAAGATTATATCAAGCAAAATAAGCCGGTGCTGGAAGAACAAATCCACAAATTTTATGAAACAACATTTTCCTCGAGTAATATGGGCTACTTTCTTAAAGTTCAGCTGCACGATCTATATATCCGCTTGAAAACTGCCGGCGGCTCAGCCTACGCTGTATATAGCGGCATCAACCCCAAAAATGGCGAAAACAAACCTCAGGGCGGCGAAACACCCGAACAGAAAGGCGAACCCTATCTCCCTGGGGGCATCCCCCGCAAAGGTACCGCTACCGCTGTTGACTTTGTCGGGCTGGCAGTTTTTCATGGTGATAAACTTATCGGCGTACTGGACAGCGATGAAACCCGCGCGGCTGCCATTTTGCAAAATAAGTTTTATAACGGCTATATCGGCGTAGTTGATCCCTTGGCTCCCGAGAAAGACGTCATCAATATCAATATCTTCATGACGGAAAAACCTACCATCACTGCTGATCTAAGCGGTGATAAACCGACTTTTCACATAGATGTCAAATTAGAAGGAGAACTCTTAGGCGTCACTTCGTACATTAACTATGAAGCGCCAAAATACCGGGAACTTTTAGAAAATCAGACAGCCAATCTAATGAAAGGTCAAATTATGAAAATGCTCAAGCATACCCAAACGCTTGGTACCGACCCTGCCGGTCTTGGCCTGTATCTCCGCCCGAAATTTTCTAATACCGCCAAGCTGCAGGATGCCAACTTAACCGCACTTTATGAGGCTGCTCAATTTGAGGTAAACGTAAGTGTCAAAATACGCCGTACAGGACTACTTCGTCAATCTTCGCCCAAAAGCCAAGGAGGTACTCTATGATATACATCGCCTTTCTAGTCGTTGGTTTTTTTGCCAGTATTCATGTCTTTAGTTTTGGGCTTTGGCTGAAAAAGCAAGGCAACCTCTCAGGATTTATACTGTCCTTACTGCTGGCTATTATGGCCACTGGATTACCATTATATAATGTGTTAAGGAGATAATTTACAATTAAGTCTAGCATCAAGCTAGTATATCGTAGTATAGTATATAGGCCAGCTAATTTCCAGCTACAAAGGAGAAGATGATGATATGAGTAAAAAAATTTCCGCCAAAAGCAGCTATAAGAACTTGCAGGCCGCGACCAAAAGCACACAGTTCTTTGCTAATAAACAAGCCGCAAAACAGCTGAAGAAGAAATAAAATCAAGCTAGGTCTCCCTTGCAAAAGGGGGATGTCACCGCAGTGACAGGGGGATAGTATATAGCAGAAGACAGGTTAGGGAGAACAAAAAGGGGCTGTCGCATTAGTATTATTGCTAATGCGAACAGCCCCTTTTAACTGTAATTCCATCTGAAGGAACTCCCTCCGGCGCTTTGCGCCACCTCCCTCAGGGATGGAGGCTTTTATTTCAGTCTCCCTCTTCGAGGGGGATGTCGCGCTTAGCGACAGGGGGAGGCTTTTAAAAACATGCTTAATGCGACAGCTCCCTTTATATTAATTATGTATTTTACTGTTTAATTGTTTCTTTATAAACCTGCTTGCCGTTTTTCATCTCAATAATGACTACACCGCGCACCGCATCATGCGTATTATTGAGGCTCATTTCACCGCTGACGCTGCTAAAATTCTTGGTTGCCGCTAAGGCTTCAGTTATTTTGGCAGGCTCGGTGCTATTAGCCCGTTTAATGGCATCAATTAATAAGCAGGCCGCATCATAGCCCATGGCTGCCATCGAGTCAGGCATTTGGCCATATTCTTTTTGATAGGCTTCCACAAAAGCGTTCGATGACGGATTCTTATCTTCTACCGAGTAAAAGTTTGTAAAGAATGTATTATTAAGCGCCTCTGGTCCGCCAAGTTCAGTCAGTTTAGGTGAATCCCAAGCATCTGCGCCCAAAATAGGTATCGCTATCCCCATTTCGCGCGCCTGTTTAATAATCTTGCCAACGTCTTCATAATAGCCGGGAATGTAAATCAAATCAGGATTTTGCGCCTTTACATTTGTCAGTATGGACTTATAATCCTGATCTTTCTGGAGGTAGGCTTCTTCAAGAGCCACTTGTCCGCCCCCCTCAGTAAAAGCATTCTTAAATATCTGCACCAAACCTTTGCTATAGTCACTGGAATTATCCGTCAAGATAGCCGCCTTTTTTGCTTTGAGACTGCCAAGGGCGAATTTTGCTCCCACTGTACCTTGGAAAGAGTCAATAAAACACGCCCGAAAAGTATAATTCTTTACTTTACCACTGCGTTCATCCACTGTTACTTTAGGATTAACCGTAGCTGCCGCCACAAACGGAATCTTGTTGTCTTCGGCTACCGCTGAACCGGCAATACCGCAGGAACTAACTGTAAAACCTGTAACAGCTGTTACTCTATCCTGGGTAATTACTTTAGTCATGGCATTAGCTGACTCAGACGGTTCACCTTTATTATCAGCAGTAACAATTTGAATTTGTTTTCCCAGTACGCCGCCACTAGCATTAAGCTGTTTAAAGGCCAGTTTGGCGCCATTAGCGGCAGAAGTACCATAAGATGCGGTATTTCCTGTTAGTTCGTACACCATACCAATTTTGATATCCTTGCTTGCACTGTCCCCGCACCCGGACAATAATCCAGTAAGCAAAGCGCAGGTCGACACTAAACAAGCCAGCTTGTAAAATCGCTTTATCATGCACATCCCCCTACTCATAATAATTACATGTTTATGCACTATTTTAGCACAACTCACCTTATAAAAAAACAACTTTGTAAATAAAACGCTTGCGTTTTTTTAACTACATAGCTGATTCTCCCGAAATGTTACACTTTCTGATATAGTAGAAAAATATACATTATATACGCTTGACTAATTTGTCTATGCAGTGTAATATTTTTATACAAATATCTTGTCAAAGGAGACAATCTTTTCGTGGCGAAAAGATTGTCTCCTTTTTTACTAATTGCTATACCAGAATTGAGGTAATAAAAATGTTAGATTATGCACAAGTAGATACAAATTTGGCATGGCTACTCAAACATAAAGCCGTGCAAACATACTTTCAGCCGATTGTGTCAATAAGAAAGCATGCGTTAATTGGGCTTGAGGCTTTATCACGCGGGCTTGATAGCAACAACGACATAATTATGCCACAAACCTTGTTTGCAAAGGCCGCCGCCAGCGGGCGAAGCGTGGAACTTGATCGGCTATGCCGCAACACAGCGCTTAAGAATTACAAGAATATTTTAGCGCAAAATAATGACAGCTTCCTATTTCTCAACCTGGACACTTCGATCCTTGATAAAGGCGTTGTCGGCTCCGGCCACCTAATCAGAGCTGTCAGAAACCTTGGTCTCAGTCCGTCGTCTATTGTTATTGAAATTATTGAGTCTAAAGTTAATGACATCAAAAGTTTGACTAAGTTTATCCGCAATTACAAGCAATATGGGTTTCTCATCGCCTTAGATGATATGGGCAGCGCCTCCTCTAACCTGGACAGAATACTGCAGGCCCGCCCGGATATTATTAAAATTGACCGGGGACTTATTAAAGAAATTAATAAAGATTACTACAAACAAGAATTATTTAGAGCCTTGGTTCTTGTCGCAAAAAAAATAGGCGCCCTGGTTGTAGCGGAAGGAGTTGAAACGCATGGTGAAGCCATTACCAGCCTCGAACTCGGCGCCGACTTTCTGCAGGGATATCTTATTGCTGCCCCAGCCCCTTATGCCAGTATTGAAAAGGGAGCCATTACAAAGACCTTGCATTCATTAGTATCGTCTTATCGGAACTCAATAGTAGAAAAAGTGCGAAATGAAACTTTGCAAAAAAATATGTATAAACGCATATTAGCAGTACTTGCCGAAAAACTGTCCATCATCTCACCTGAAAACTTTGAACCGGCTTTAAAAGAAATAGCACAAAAGCATCCAGCTGTTCATTGTTACTACATATTAGATAAAAGCGGCATACAAATAACCGAAACAATAAAGGCCGATTTTGCTGCTAGTGGAAAATCCCATGGCATGTTTCGGCCTGATTTCAAAGGTTGTGATCAGTCTTTAAAAGATTACTTTATCTTTATTCATGCAGGAGCGGATTCTTACATCAGCGAGCCCTACTTATCCCTGGCAAACGGGCATTCCTGTATCACCGGTTCAATACTTTTCACTACCGATAACGGCTGCTATTATATATTATGCATTGACTTTAACTTATAGGTTTTCAGCCGCCAATTTGCGTCATATAACGTACCCCAGCTTCTCGGTCAGGCTGCTGCAAATTATGGTGCGGCGACTTTTGCCTCAAGGCACTTTCAAATAGATTAAGTATGTCAAAATCATTAGCTCCTGCGCGCATTGCTGTCTTAATATCGATTTCCGTATTAGCCAAAAGACATGGCTTGATTTTACCATCCGCGGTCAGTCGAATCCGATTACAAGCTTGACAAAAATGCTCTGATACAGGTGTGATAAAACCAAAGGAACCCAGGCTTTGTTTAAGGCGAAAGTACTTAGCCGGACCGCCGCCCTTACAAACTGCAGGCTGAAGTTTTCCTTTTCCATAGCTTTCTATCCACTGTTTAACAGTCCAAATACTGGCGCCAGGCTGTATTTGGCAATCGCCAATTGGCATATATTCGATAAAGCGCACATCTACAGGATATTTATACACCTGTTCAACAAAATACTGTACATCAGCTTGGTGCAGCACTTCAGTCAGGACAACATTCAGTTTAACCGGCGCAAGACCAGCCGCTAAAGCAGCTTTTACTCCGTTTAAAACATCTGCGAGCTTTCCCGCGCCGGTAATTTGCCCAAACCGCACTGCATCCACGGTGTCAACGCTAATATTCACTCGATCAAGCCCGGCTGCTTTTAAATCTTTTGCCATGACAGCAAGCAAACTCCCGTTAGTGGTCATAGCTAAATCCTCTACCTTCTCTAGGCTGCCAATAGAGCGCACCAAGTCAATCATGCCGCGCCTTACCAAAGGCTCCCCGCCTGTAAGACGGATTTTATTTACCCCATGCATACTTAGTACCCTGACAATCCGTACAATCTCCTCAAAGGTCAGAAGATCAGCCATATTCACTAGGTGAATACCTTCAGGCGGCATACAGTATGCGCACCTAAAATTGCACCGATCTGTTATTGAAATCCGCAAATAGTCAATTGTCCGTCCATACGCATCCAGCATAGTTCTCAGCCACCTTTCTCTATATAGATATAATTCGCTATTTTTCGGCATTCACCTGCTGCTTTCAGTCTGCACATACACACCAGGCTGCGCCAAATAAATATATACATTTGTCCTTGCTGTGTGGACGATATTAACATTTCTGTAAAAATAGGCAAAAGTGGCCCACAAGCCTTGACACATTATTTTCTTCTGGTATAATGAAATACAATTAATGTAGTATTTATCACTTTGGAGGCTATTATCATGTTAAGCCATCTGCATACTGCAATTGAACATCGATTTTTTTACTTTTGGAGCTGGGGCTACTTTTTTAGCGTCGGCTTTTATGCGTGGCAAAAAGTAAATATATCGTTTAGAAATGAGTATGATGAGCGCTTTGATAATTTACTAGTGGGATAAACACTGATTAACATAGTTTGCTTAAACAAGACTCATTTGAGTCTTATTTTTTTTATAAAAATGCAAATAATATATGGGAGGTATTTTTATGGTTATTGTACTGAATCCTAAGGCAACATCTGAACAAATAAACGAACTGACCCAGGAAATTGAAAAAGAGGGCTGCACAGCCTGCCCGACTTACGGTAGCTTCCAGGTTATCTTAGGCGTGGTCGGTGACACCAGCAAACTTAATCAGGACCGCATTTTGATCAAAGATTATGTAGAAAAAGTTTTAAAAGTTCAGGAACCTTACAAAAAGGCCAATCGCTGTTTCCATCCGGAAAACTCAGTGGTGCCAATCGGTCAAGCTAGCATTGGCGGTACCAAGCTTGGCATCATCGCCGGACCGTGCTCTGTTGAAAGCGAAGAACAAATTGTCACCATTGCCAAACAGGTTAAAGCAGCCGGCGCCAGTTTTCTGCGCGGTGGGGCCTATAAACCGAGAACTTCTCCATACAGCTTTCAAGGCTTAAAAGAAGAAGGTCTGGACCTATTAAAAATAGCCCGGCAAGAAACCGGACTACCCATTGTGAGTGAACTGATGGCCATCAACACCCTTGATCGCTTTGTGCAGGATGTAGATATTATCCAAATCGGCGCACGCAATATGCAAAACTTCGATTTACTCAAAGAATTAGGACAAACCAATAAACCTATCCTATTAAAGCGGGGTCTTAGCGCCACCATTGAAGAATGGCTGATGTCAGCTGAATATATTATGGCTGAAGGTAATGAAAATGTAATTCTTTGTGAACGGGGCATCCGCACCTTTGAGACCTATACACGCAACACGCTTGACCTCAGTGCTATCTTAGCTGTTAAAAAGCTTAGTCATTTACCGGTCTTAGTAGATCCCAGCCATGCCGCAGGTAAATGGTGGATGGTCGAATCCCTGTCCAAAGCTGCTGTAGCAGTAGGCGCGGATGGACTCATTATTGAAGTGCACAATGATCCGGCCAATGCCAAATGTGATGGTTCCCAGTCCATCAAGCCTGAACGCTTTGAGGCGCTGATGCAGTCACTTGGTCAACTGGCCCGCATCGAAAACCGTACAATCTAAGCTACTCCTCAAGTGCAGCAGAGACCTCGACATATTTATCACCAATACTCCAAACATATTTGTCTGTTTCACGGTATGGCGGCACACCATTGTAGCTTGTGACCGCACCAGGCCCGGCATTATAGGCGGCTAGTGCACGGACAATCGGCGTAGACTGTCCGGAAAATTTTCTCAGCATTTGTCCTAAATACTTTGTAGACCCTTCTACATTCTGGGCAATATCATATGGATCATCAACGCCAAGCATTTTAGCTGTCCCTGGCATAAGCTGCCCGAGGCCAATTGCCCCCGCGGGTGATACCGCATCCGGGCGGAACGCAGATTCCTGAGAAATGACCGCTGTCATTAAAACAGGGTCAACATCATTATTGCCACAGGAATCTACAATACAAGTAGCAATATAACGGGCGCTTCCCGCTACATTCCCGTTTATACTTATAATGTAGCGGGAAATACCATTGACATAATTTTCATTACTTCTCTTGCCAGCCTCTGCTGAAATTGGCACTACTGCAATACAAAACAAAATTAATACCGCCAGATATCTTACTTTACTCATTTTATTCCTTCTTTCACAACAATCTGACCAAACTATGCCGTATAAGCGGCATGCACAAAAAGCATTGAACTGTTTTCAATGCTTTTTGTTTTTTATGGCTAATAAAAGAATTCTTGCTATTTTCCTTAGTTCCTGCAAGAACTATAAAGATTTACCATCCTCTACTAATTAATGCCGTGCTAACTATTTGACAAAATAATGAATAATATTTCCCGGAAATGACACTATATTTAAAGTCTTGCTATGTTATAGTATACTTTATAACATATTAATATTAATTTTGACAAAACACTTAACATTTATTATCTGTAGAAAGAAGGCCTTATATGTTTTTTCAAATTAATCAATGGCTTAGCAAACGCATGTTTATTTGTGTATTATCAGGACTAGTAGCCGGCTACTTTATCCGCATTCCTATTTCCGCCCTATTACAGAATTTAATGATTGTGCTCTTTGCTTATATGACTTTTATCACAGCCTTAGGCACCAGCCTCAAGGAATTCGTAAGAGTACTCAAATGGCCGCGTATTCCGCTATATATACTATTTTTAGTGCATTTTGTCACACCTCTGCTGGCCTTTGTTATAGGATTATTATGCTTCCCTGATGAACCTTTGGTCCGCATTGGCTATCTGGTCGGTGCTGCCATTCCGATTGGCGTTACCTCGATTATCTGGGTTAGTGTGGCCAAGGGCAACGTGCCTGTCTCATTGGTAGCGGTAACATTAGATGCGTTTATTACACCAATTCTCCTGCCGCTTTACTTTAAAATGGTGCTTGGCACACAAGTCAGTGTTGATTATGCCAAAATGGCGCTTGATTTATTTTTTATGATTACGCTGCCTAGTGTAGTGGGCATGCTGCTGTATGATATGAGCAGCGGCAAGACGAAAAGCTTTGCCGCTGGCTTTGGTGGAGTATCCTCAAAGTTTGCCTTATTTGGCGTCATCTTTTTAAACGCAACAGCCATGGCGCCTGAAATCAAATGGGACGGCTTTATCATCAAAATTTTGCTGGTCACTTTCCTGATGATTACTTTAAATTATATCCTAGGTTATCTTGGCAGTTTGTTAATAAAAAATGCTGATCGCGGTACAATTATGGCCATCATTTATAATACAGGCATGCGCAACATCTCCTCTGGCGCCGTACTGGCCATTGCTTATTTTCCGCCAGCTGCCGGCATCCCCATTATTTTGGGAATGCTATATCAGCAGCCTTTAGCCGCGCTGGTTCCTTGGGCCTATAACAAGCTGCACAGGGAATAAATTAAACGCTAGCGCGGTCTTTTAGCCCGTAGACCAGATAGACCAGTATTTTGTATTAGTTTCCCTCTAAGCAATGTCAAATACCTATTCTTCAAATAAATGGTATTTATGCTTTCGTAGGAGCAATCCCCCCCGTGGTTGCCCGCGTACAAACGATCTGACGTGAATAGACTTTCTGTGGAATAAGAAAAGCATTTCTTATCAGTCTGTTTTTCTTCGTTCCACAGATCAGTTTTTTCTCTTTAGATTGCCTCTACGAGGGCAACCACAGGGGGATTGCCCCTACATCTTAAACCCAAAACATTAATAAAATAAAAAGGCGTGTCTAAAATAGAACTTTTTCTATTTTAGACACGTCTCTTTTTACATCGATTGCTGCTGGGGAGCTTCACTATCATTCTGGGCTGCTGCCGGCTTTTCCATAGGATATACCAGCACCCTATCTATTCTGGCCCCATCCATATCCATGACCTCAAACCGCAAATTTTTCCATACAAAGTGTTCGCCGGTTTGCGGAATATAGCCAATATAAGAAAATATAAAGCCGCCAAGTGTCTGATAGTCATCTTCTCCAGGCAGTTCTTCCATATTAAACAGTTCCTTGAGCTGCTCAACTGACACCATACCGTCAAGCAGCCAGGAACCATCGTCACGCTGCACAATTTCCGGTTCTTCACCGGCATGAAGCGAAGGAATGTCGCCTACAATATGCTCCAAAATATCATTTATCGTAACAAGCCCGAGAAAGCCGCCATATTCATCAATTACAAAGGCCATATGAATTCCTGTTTGTTTAAACATTTCAAGAACCTTAAAGGCCTTGATATTCTTGGGTACACACAAGGGCTCACGCACCACGCCCTCAATTTGCAGCGAAAGGCCCTTTAATTTTCTTGCCAGCAAATCCTTGGTATATACAACCCCAATTACCTCATCAAGACTACCTTTTGCTACAGGAAACCGCGAATAATTCATCTCCAGCAAAAGCGCTAAATTTTGCTCGTTGGTATCCTCTATATCAAGCCAATCCACCTGTGTCCTTGGTGTCATCAGCGCGCTTACCCTCATATCACTCAAACTAAAAATTCTCTCTACCATATCCTGTTCTGCTTTTTCAAAGGTGCCGCATTGCGCCCCCTGCTCCAGCATATTTTTCACTTCATCCTCTGTCACTAGCGGTTCTGCTGATTCTTTAATGCCCAAAATTTTTACAACAAGTTCTGTCGAGCCGCTCAATATTTTTATAAGCGGTGCTGCACATTTGGCAAATAGCTGCATAGGCACAGCAAGTCTTGCTGCAATAGGCTCAGGATTGGCCAGCGCGATCTTTTTGGGAACAAGCTCGCCAATAATGAGGGTAAGATAGGTTATAATAGAAACTACCAGCACCAGGCTAAGCCCCTCACTATAAGGAGCTATCGCGGGAATAGCCTTGAGCTGTGCAGCTAAGCGATGCGCTATTGTAGCACCGCTGAAGGCCCCTGTAAAGATACCGATAATACTAATGCCTGCCTGCATGGTTGACAGCATTTGTGTCGGTTCATTCGCCATAGCTAAAGCCGCCTTAGCACCACGGCTGCCTTTCTCCGCCTTTTTTTCTAGGCGTACTTTACGCGAGGAAACAATAGCAATTTCAGACATAGCAAACACCGCATTCGCCAGAACCAGGATAAAAATAAGAAAAAATTCCAAACTCGTAGAGTCCGTGTCCAAGTTACAATATCACTCCTTTGAATCATTGATTTTTTAAACATTATACCATATTTTGTTTGAATCGGCATCAGTCTTTTCTTGCTTAATTAGTAATAATCGCGCATAGTTCTACACAGAATCTATGAGACTTTCGTCCATACATCAAGCTTTTAGCAAAAAAATAGCCCTCCACCTATTTTTTACGATGGAAAGCCAAAGTCTGTCTTAATTTTCTCGTCTACCTGAAGTTTTTCACTGGATTTTTTATTTAATGATGATTCATCCCTGCTCTGCAGTTCCACCATAATCTCTTCCACCATCGACAAATGCTCCCACATGAGAATTCTCGCAAGCTGAGGCTTTTTCTGCGCAATGGCTTCAAAAATAGAAAAATGGGAATCATGCAATTTCTCAGGCATATCGCCCTGCATAAAAATTTTTTGCCGTAAAAAATTAAGCGTATTTATCATTAGTTCAGAAACCGCATTCATTATCTCAACTAATATTGGATTATGCGCTGCTTTTAAGATTGCTAAATGAAATTCTGCATCGGCGGCATCGCCAATTTTGCCGGAGGTCACTTCATCCGCCATATGCTGTAAAGCATCGCGTATATCCCTAATATCCTCTTCAGAGGCACGCTCGGCCGCTAAATAAGCTACTTCAATCTCTAAAATTTTTCTCACTTCTAAAAGCTTCATCACATCTTCCGCATCTACTTGCACCAAAAGCGATAAGGACTCCAACACACCTTCATATGACACTTGGCGGACAAAACTGCCTTCGCCCGGATGAATGGTAATAATCCCCATCATTTGTAATGCACTAAACGCTTCCCGTATAGAAGCCCGGCTGACGGCAAATTCATCTGATAGCTCGCGTTCAGATGGCAGCTTATCACCTGGCTGTAATTTTCCATCACTAATCAATTGCTTAATTTGTTCAATAACTTCTTCATAGACTTTTTTAGTTTTAACTGGTTTAAACATAAAGGCCTCCATACTAGTAAAACAACAATAATAAAGGCATGGCGAGCAGTATGTTTTCTGCCCGCCATTTACAATCTAAGTCTAGCTACCTTTTGTTGCACATATAACACTTACAACCATTAATATCATATACTATTTTTCCTTTGGAGTCTACACCATCTTATTATTTTTATGGGATCATCCAGGTTAAGAAATAAGCCTGTACATATGTCATAATGCCGACTATTACAGCTAGAATCAGCGAATGTTTTACCGTAAAGCTAAACAAATCGCCTTCTTTACCAACAAGTCCCGACGCTGCCGTAGCAACAGCGATACTTTGCGGCGAAATCATTTTACCGCAAACACCGCCTGAGGAGTTAGCTCCTACAGTCAATATAGGATCTACGCCAACTTGCTGTCCGGTAACTGCCTGCAAATTGCCGAATAGAGCATTGGCCGAAGTATCCGAGCCTGTCAGGAATACACCCACCCATCCGAGGAATGGTGAGAAGAACGGGAACAAGGAACCTGTTCCGGCAAGAAATAACCCAAGAGTAGAACTCATACCAGAATAGTTCATGATATAAGCCAAGCCTAACACGCAAGGAATGGTAATTAGCGGCTTTATTAACTGTTTAAAAGTCTTTGCAAAAATAGCAATAAATCTACCTGGGCCAACGCCAAGTATTGCAGCTGTAATAAGACTAGCAATAAATAGTGCTGTACCAGCAGCGCTGAGCCAGTTAATCTTATAAAGCGCCGCTAAAGCGACTGGCTGTTTAGCAATTGGCGCAACCTGCATAATAACCTTATCAAGGCCAGGCACCAGCCACTTTATAGTTGTGGCATCCAGTACTGCTACAACTGGTTTTAAGCCCCACAAAATAACCATAACCGTCAAAATAATAAACGGCGACCAAGCCTTAAATACTTTGCCAAAAGTTAATTGGGCACGATTAGCCTGCAGTGTTGGCGCAGGTTCATTGGCAAACCGCCAAATTTTCGCTGGTTTCCAATATTTTAGGAATACAGTTAAAGAGATAATACAAGCCAAAGAGGATAAAATATCCGGTAATTCTGCTCCAATGTAGTTGGAGGAAAACCATTGCACACCCGCAAAAGACACACCAGCAACCAAGCAGGCCGGCAATACTTCTTTCGTAGCTTTCCATCCGGCCATCATCATAACTAACCAAATAGGAATGACAACTGAAAGAAAGGGCAGTTGTCTACCAACCATGGCACTAATTTTCATTACATCAATACCGGTAACCTGTCCGGCAACAATGATTGGAATACCAATACCGCCAAACGCAACCGGCGCAGTATTAGCAATTAGACATAATCCTGCCGCATAAAGAGGATTAAAACCAAGGCCTACCAACATACCGGCTGAGATGGCAACAGGAGTGCCAAAACCAGCAGCGCCTTCCAAGAAAGCACCAAAGCCAAAGGCAATTAAAAGAGCTTGTAACCGACGGTCATCTGTAATGGTAGCAATTGAATCTTTTACAATTTCAAACTGTCCGGTCTCTACCGTCATGTTATAAATAAAAATGGCAGTAATAACAATCCAAAAAATAGGAAAGACTCCGTATAAAGCCCCCATACCTGTTGCCGTAAGGGCTAAACCAGCAGGCATTTTATACACAAAGATTGCAACTAAAACTGCGGAAGTCACGGCTATCGCACCAGCAATTTGCCCAGGAGTACGACGAATAGCCAAAAGATAGAAAATTACGATAATTGGAATTGCAGCAAGTAGTGCTGATAGCGCTAAATTGTTCATAGGATCATAAATTTGAGTCCATGCCATTAAATATACACCTCTTCTCTTTTAATTAGACAAATAATCGTTGGCTTACCATTAAGAATAAACTCTTTCTCTCCTCTCTTAAACGACATAATTTTTCGCCTTGTTTGGGCAGGTGGTCAGACCGCTTGCTTTTTTATATTTCAACATTTAGTGTGAAACTCCTGCTTAATAATTCAATAATTCAAAAATAATAATTTTATTTTTACTTTTTGTCGTAAAAAGGAGGATTTTTGCTATCTGACTCGAATATATTGGTCAGACCACCATGCCAGATAGTCAATATTTTAGAAATGATGAGAAAAGGACGTGACGTATGAAAAAGATAAGCAATAGCTGGAAAAATGCTTTTCCTGCTGAAAATGTTGGTACTCAATATTTTGATGAATTTAAAACGCGGGCAGAAAATGTAGCCGCAATAGTTCACCGGGTAAAAACAACCGCCGAAGCCAAAGCCATTATTATTGATATTATCAAAGACGCTAAGGCTAAAAAAGTTGTTGCCACTCAGGAAATAGTACCACCTGCTTCTAATTTTAAAGCTGCTTTACACGACATGGGGGTAGAGCTTTTCACTGACCAATCTGATATCAGAACCCATGCCGATACCTCAGATATCGGCATCGCCGGGGTGGAATTCGGCATTGCTGAAACAGGCAGTGTCTGCGAAGACGGCCTAGCCATTGAACAACGCCTGATTACAACATTGCCGTCTACTTCTATTGTTATCATGCATAGCGGCAATGTAGCGCGAAATATAACAACGGCTTTTGAGATAATTGCACAAGTCTTTAATCAAGGTTATATCAGCTTTATTACCGGCCCTAGCCGCACCTCAGACATCGAAAGAGTACTGACCATCGGCGTACATGGACCAAGCAAGCTTATTATTATCGCTGTCGATGAAGACAATAGGGAGGTATAAGCCAATGTCAAACCGCAACATAAAAAAAGAAATTGACGAAAAACTGAACGACGAAACACTGCGCGGCTCCTTACAGAGATTTGCTGAAGCGTACCCGATTGCCCGCGCCAAGGCGTATGAAAATGTAGAGGACATTGATGCTCTCAGAAACTCTGTACGTGATATGAAAAAAGGTGCTGTCGCCAATCTTGAAAAAATTGCCGATCAGTTTGAAGAACAAGTTACCAAACGCGGTGCCAAAGTTTTCCGTGCTAAAGACGGTGATGCCTTAAAACAGTACCTGCTCAACCTTTGCAAGGAAAGAGGCGTTAAGCGGATTGCCAAATCAAAATCCATGGCCACCGAAGAAATTCACCTCAACCATTTCTTAGAAGAAAATGGGCTGCATGTAAAAGAAACGGATTTAGGCGAATGGATTATTTCCATAGCAGGACATAAACCTTCCCATATGGTTATGCCTGCCATCCATTTAAACCGCAACCAAGTCGCTGAATATTTTTCTAAAGAACTGCACAAAGAAATTGAACCGGATATTGCCTACATGGTTCAAGAAGCCAGAACGACCCTCCGTGAAGAATTTTTGCATGCTGATATGGGCATTACCGGCTCTAACTTTGGTATTGCGGAAAACGGCGCCTTTGGCCTGGTAACTAACGAAGGCAATGCGCGTTTAGTCTCAACTTTGCCGCCTATCCAAGTTGTAATTATTGGTTATGAAAAGCTTATCCCTACCATTAAAGACGCAGTGCCTATTCTACGCACATTGCCGCGTAATGCTACTGGTCAGCTCATGACAAGCTATATGAGCATGATTTCCGGTCCGGCGCCTGCCCTTGTCAAAAAAGATGGTCAGTGGGTAGAACAGCAAAAAGAGCTCCACATTATTTTGTTCGATAACGGGCGACTTAATGCAGCAAAAGATGAAAAATTAAAACAAATTTATCAATGCGTTCGCTGCGCTTCCTGCCTAAATGTATGTCCGATTTATACCTTAGTCGGCGGCCATGTTTACGGTCATATTTATGCTGGTGGTATTGGGGCAATTTTGACCGCCCTCTTAAACAGCATGAACGATTTTAACCAAATTAATGAAATGTGTATTGGCTGCCGCCGCTGCACCGAAATTTGTCCGGGTAAAATTGATATTCCAGGCCTGATTGATTACCTCAGAGCCAAAAATGTAGAAGCATCCGGGCTGCCTTTTGGCGTAAAAGCAGTATTTGAAAACGTTTTGTCAAATCGCAAAGTATTCCATACACTTCTTCGTTTAGCCTCTATTGGGCAAAAACCATTTACCAGCGGAAGAGTTATCAGACACCTTCCATTATTCCTTGCCGGACTTGCCAAAGACCGCAGCCTACCTGCTGTAGCCGATACTCCTTTACGTGATCGGGTAAATAAGATTACTAAAAAAATAGCAAAACCGGTAAAAAGAGTAGCCTTCTTCAGCGGCTGCAATATTGATTTCGTCTTTCCTGAAACAGGCGAGTCAGTTTACAAGGTTCTCCAGAATATGAACATGGAAATGGTCTTCCCTGAAGATCAAACCTGCTGCGGCAAACCAGTACTTGGCATGGGCGATCATGAGACAGGCAAAAAAATCGCCAAACAAAATATTATTGCCTTTGAAAAAGCCAATGCGGATGTAATCTTATTTGCCTGCCCAACCTGCGCCGAAACTTGGCATAGCACCTATGTAGAAATCTTCCAGAATGACCCTCAGTGGAAAACTAGAGTTGAAAAACTGGCACATAAATGCCGCGAATTCACCAGTTTTGTAGCGGAAGAATATAAAAAATCCGGCAAACTCAAAAAAGCCCTTGGCGGGAAAAAAGTAACTTACCATGATTCCTGTCATATGAAACGCGGTCTTAATATTTATAAAGAGCCTCGTGAATTAATAGAAGCAGCCCCCGGCTATCAGCTGGTAGAAATGAAAGACTGCGATAAATGCTGCGGTATGGCTGGCGCCTTTGGTGTAAAATATACCGAGCTCTCGATGCCCATTCTTAAGAAAAAGATCGAAAATATAAAGGACAGCGGCGCCGAACTCGTAGCGGTAGGCTGCCCGGCCTGCATGATGCAGATTCAGGGTGGACTTGATAAACAAGCACCAAATATCAAGATTAAACATGTTGCTGACATTATCGCTGAACAAATAAAAGATTAATTTAATTTAAGTGAAAATGCTCTCCTCGGCTGACTTGGCTAGAGGAGAGCATTTTTTTATTTTATACCTGATTGTCTGTAGGCATAAAATTTAAATAACGGCCCAGCCTAAAACAGACAATTGGAATGGCTTAATTTATTCTAGTTGATGTATAATACATATGTGTAAGAGCGAATTATGTGAATTTATAGCAAAGAGGTGCCGCTTTGAAAAACGCAAAAGAATTAGCCCGCCAAATTATTATTGCAGTGGGCGGCAATGACAATATTGGTGCAGTCGCGCATTGTATGACTCGCCTGCGTCTAACAATTAACGACAACCAACAGGTTAACCAGTCTACGCTTAAAAGCCTTGAAGGTGTACTAGGCATAATTGATGGGGAAAACCAGCTGCAAATTGTACTCGGCCCAGGCTTCGTCAATAAAGTTGCGACCGAAGTCAATATATTAACAGGTACGGCACTTGATGAAGTCAAGGAGGAAAAAGATTTAAAAGCTGCAATTCGCGAGAAAAATCGCACGCCATTTAAATTATTTTTACGAAAGCTCGCCAATATCTTTGTGCCGCTTATTCCCGCTATCGTAGGCTCAGGTATGATTGCCGGTTTAACTAACATTGCCATACAGAACGGCCTAGACCCCAAAAGCAGCCTTGTCACGATATTAAATGTCATGGGTTGGGGGATATTTTCGTACTTAGGTATTTTTGTCGGCATCAATGCCGCAAAAGAATTTGGCGGTACGCCAGCTTTAGGCGGCCTTGCCGGGGTGCTTATTCTCAATCCAGCCATTGCCACTATTCAAATTAATCAAACTACCTTGGTACCCGGCCGCGGCGGGCTTATCGGCATTTTGTTAGTAGCCTTTTTTATGAGTATAACGGAAAAGCGTATTCGTAAATTTGTCCCAAATGCGGTGGATATTATTGTTACACCAACGATTACCCTTCTCCTGACAGGTTTTGTAACCTATTACTTGTTGCAGCCAATCGGCGGTTTCCTATCAGATCAAATTGTAACCTTCTTTAAAACCGCACTGCAGTCTGGCGGAGTAATCGCCGGCTTTATTTTGGCAGGCGCCTTTTTACCCATTGTCATGACAGGCCTCCATCAAGGCCTTGTGCCTATTCACATGGAACTCCTTAATACACTAAAAGAAAATCCACTGCTGCCGATTTTAGCCATGGCTGGCGCCGGGCAAGTCGGCGCTGCCATGGCTGTCTACCTTAAAACCAACAACAGGAAACTAAAAGAAATTATTAAAGGCGCACTCCCTGTCGGATTTTTAGGCATTGGCGAACCGCTCATTTTTGGTGTAACACTGCCGCTTGGCCGGCCTTTTATTACAGCCTGTATCGGCTCAGCCTTTGGCGGCGCTGTTCAGGCAAACCTTCATGTAAGTTCAGTCGCTATCGGCGTATCCGGATTGCCCTTGACCTTTCTAATTAAACCAGGCAGTGTTTTTTATTATTTAATCGGCCTCTTCACTGCCTATGCCGCAGGTTTTTTTGTAACCTGGCTTATAGGTTTTGATGATCCGGTGAACGAAGGACTATAATATGAAAAGAGGGACAACTATGTGGGAATACGGTATTTCAGCTTATGTGGGGCTCGGACATTCACTTGTTGAAAGTCTAAATTATCTAAAATTGGCCCATAGCTATGGGTATACTCGTCTCTTTACCTCGCTGCACATTCCTGAAGCAAATGAAGAGACACTTTTAAATGATATCAAAAAATTCATCTCTAGCGCTGCCGCACTGGGGTTTAGTATCACCGCTGACATTTCCCCCCGCACCTTATCACTGCTTGGTGCAAGTTTTAGAAACCTAAGCCCGCTCACCGCACTTGGCTTGTCGACGCTACGCATTGATTATGGATTTTCCCCTGAGGAGATTGCGCAGCTAAGCCTGACTGCAATCGAAATTGAACTAAATGCCAGTACAGCTACCCACGAAATTCTACAAAACATCATCGCTGCCGGCACAGATATAAAGAAACTTAGAGCCTGCCATAATTATTATCCGCGGCCTGATACCGGCCTTTCCTTTAACCTTTTTGCCGAGCGCTCCCAGCTGTTTCGCGCCAAAGGTATTCCGGTTCTGGCCTTTATCCCTTCGAAAGCATCGCCGCGCGCCCCTATCTTTGCAGGTCTCCCGACACTTGAAAAACACCGCGGCTGTTCCTCCGCAGCAGCCGCCAAAGAACTCTTAGCATCTAAATTACTCGACGGTATTTTGTTTGGCGACCCCTCAGTAGCAGAAAAAGAACTCTCAAATGTAGCAGCGCTTGACCCCGATATTATCGAACTTGCGGTGGTGCTAGAGCGGAATATCTCAGCTATCGAACGTCACATCTTATTTGATACCATTCATACCAATCGCTTAGACCCAGGCGAACATGTACTGCGCTCACAAGAGTCCCGTAATTTAGCCAAAGACAGCATTATACCCCGCAGCGCCAACCCACGCTCTCCTGGCACTGTCACCATTGATAACCAAAAATACCTGCGCTATATGGGAGAAATGCAAATAGTGCTGACAGACCTCCCCGCAGACGAACGAGTCAACACGGCGGCCAGCATTATTCCAGAAGAATTACCGCTGCTTAAGTTTATTGGCCCCGGGCAGCCATTTCGTTTAAAGGAGTATCACCATGAAGCTTGAAAACTTACTGACTGAAACCATAAACCCTGCTACCATTCATATTGATAAAGAATCAACGCTAGGCATACTTACACTGATAAATCAAGAAGACCAAAAGATAACGGGCGTCATACAAAAAATACTGCCCCAAATTGCTGAGGCAGTAGATATAATTGTTGCCTCCTTAAGTACCGGCGGACGGCTTTTTTATTTAGGAGCTGGTACGAGCGGGCGCCTGGGTATTTTGGATGCTTCAGAATGCCCGCCCACATATGGTACAGATCCAGAACTAGTCCAAGGCCTGATCGCTGGAGGAACAACCGCAATTTTTCAGGCCGTAGAAGGAGCTGAAGATTCAAGCAGCCTGGCATCAAATGATTTAAAAGCTAAACAGCTGACAAGTACCGATATTGTTGTCGGCATTGCCGCCAGCGGGCGCACCCCTTATGTTATCGGCGGCCTGACCTTTGCGAAGTCCCTTGGCTGCCGAACCATTTCACTTACTTGTTCGCCTAATTCTGAACTAGGAAAAATTGCAGATATCAGCCTTACTATACTAACAGGTGCGGAAGTCATTATGGGCTCAACCCGTATGAAAGCCGGCACGGCGCAAAAAATGGTACTAAATATGCTCACAACAGCCTCGATGATAAAAATGGGCAAAGTGTACGGCAATCTGATGGTTGATGTACAGTCCACCAACGAAAAGCTTAAAGTACGTGCTAATCGCATTGTCACCCTGGCCACAGGCTGCAGTAAAGCGCAAGCGCAAACAGCGCTAAACGAAGCGGGCGGCTCTTGCAAACTGGCTATTACCATGCTGCTTGCTGGGGTATCAGCCGCCGCTGCCGCCGAGCTTTTAACAAAAGCCGATGGCTTTGTTGGTAAGGCGCTCGAATTAAAATAAAGAGGTTGCCCCTACCACGGGGAGTGAATTTTATAAAAGAGGGGGCTGTTCACTTTGAACAGCCCCCTCTTTTATAAAATTACACCCGCGCTGCGGCAAAAGTATCACTGACAATTTCTTTGGCTTCCTTTTGGATTTGCTGCAGGTGCTCTGTTCCTTTAAAGCTTTCCGCATAAATTTTGTACACATCTTCAGTACCTGACGGACGAGCCGCAAACCAGCCGCTGTCGGTGCATACCTTTAGACCGCCAATCGCCGCCTGATTGCTAGGCGCTTTCGTAAGTTTTGCCGTAATGGTCTCACCAGCCAGTTCTTTAGCTGTAACCTGCTCCGGTGAAAGCTTCGAAAGTACGGCCTTTTGCTGGGCATTAGCTGGCGCATCGACACGCTGATAGACAGGTGCGCCAAATTTAGCGGTTAAAGCCTGGTAATGCTCGCCGGGATCCCTTCCGGTTTTAGCGGTAATTTCAGCAGCCAAGAGACATAAAATAATGCCGTCTTTATCAGTTGTCCAAGCAGTACCGTCCTTTCTGAGGAAAGATGCCCCGGCACTTTCTTCGCCCCCAAAACCAAAGGAACCGTCTACCAAACCATCGACAAACCATTTAAAACCTACCGGCACTTCAGCCAAACGCTTGCCAAGACTTGCTGCCACACGGTCAATCATGGAAGAACTAACCAGTGTCTTGCCAATAGCGGCATCTTTGTGCCAGAGCGGCCGATTTTGGAATAAGTAGTTGATGGCCACCGCTAAATAATGATTGGGATTCATTAGCCCGCTGCTTTTGGTAACAATGCCGTGTCGGTCAAAATCCGGATCATTGCCATACGCCAAATCATATTTATCTTTTAAATCAATAAGACCAGCCATCGCATAAGGCGATGAACAATCCATGCGGATTTTCCCGTCACTATCCACATTCATAAAGGAAAAAGTAGGATCAGGATAGCCATTTAAAAATTCAATAGTAAGACCATAGGTTTCGGCAATAACCGGCCAATATCCAAGGCCAGCTCCCCCCAAAGCATCTGCCCCAAGTGAAAGACCAGCTGCCTTAATAGCTTCCATATCAATAATATTTTTAAGGTCGTTGACATATGGCGTGATATAATCATGTTCCCGCACATTGGCGGCCTTTAATGCCCTTTCATAAGACATCCGTTTTACTGCTTTATTGCCGTTTTGCAAAAATTCATTAGCCTTATCTGCCACCCATGTGGTGATACTGGTGTCAGCCGGACCCCCATTAGGCGGATTATATTTAATCCCGCCATTATCGGGCGGATTGTGCGACGGAGTAATTACAATGCCATCGGCAAAACCCGCTTTTCTACCCTTGTTATAAGTTAAAATAGCATGAGATACACCTGGCGTCGGCGTATAGTTCATATCTTTCGCTATCATTGTTTCCACACCATTGGCGGCAAGTACCTCAATTGCCGAGATAAAGGCCGGTTCAGATAATGCATGGGTGTCAAAGCCAATAAAGAGCGGTCCATTTATCCCCTGCATCTCACGATAACAGCATATCGCCTGCACAATAGCATAAATATGTGCCTCATTAAATGTTCCCTTAAAAGCACTGCCGCGATGTCCCGACGTGCCAAATGATACCATCTGTGCTTTGTTTGCCACATCCGGCGTATTCACATAATAAGCACTAATCAGCCGAGGAATATTTACCAAAATAGATTTTGGCGCTTTCTTACCTGCTAAAACATGAATTGACATACTGCACCCCCAATAAAATCTATACTACTGTTAATCAAGCAATAATTGGCAATTACTTGTGCTGTTATTTGTTCGCGATACAGATAAATAATTCCTGCTAAATTATTACAGTGTTAATCTTCATCATCACCGCCAAATAAGCCGCCTAATACCGTCCCGCCTATAGCACCTGCGCCGAGCACACTGCTCTCATCCCGGCTGCCGCCGCGCTGTGGTGCTGCTGCCAGCATGCGTCCGGCCAACCTGGAAAATGGCAATGATTGCAGCCAAATCTTTCCTGGTCCCTGCAGTACGGCCAAAAACAAGCCTTCGCCGCCAAAAAGGGAGGTTTTTATATTGCCTGCTTGCTGTATATCAAACTGTACGCTTGGCTCAAAAGCCACAACGCAGCCAGTATCGACATGCAGTACCTCACCTGGCGCAAGCTGACGCTCGACAATTGTTCCCCCCGCATGCATAAAGGCCAAGCCATCTCCCTCCAGCTTTTGCATAATAAAGCCTTCGCCGCCAAATAAGCCTGTCATTATTTTTCGCTGAAAATAAATTCCTATTGATACCCCTTTGGCTGCACACAAAAAACTGTCCTTTTGACAGATAATCGTCCCGCCCATATCAGCTAGCTGTACCGGAATAATATTACCGGGATAAGGCGCGCCAAAGGCCGCCTTAGCCTTACCCTGCCCACGATGAGTAAACACTGTAATAAACAAGCTTTCACCTGTCAAAAGACGCTTGCCGGCCCCCATCAGCTTGTCCAGAAAGCCACCGCCGCTTTTTGCTGAGCCATCCCCAAAGATAGTATTCATTTCCACTTCAGCCGCTTTATACATCATCGCCCCAGCTTCAGCAATTACGCTTTCGCCGGGATCCAGTTCGATTTCTACAAACTGCATTTCCGCGCCAAAAATCTTATAATCTATTTCATCTGCTGCCGCCGTCCGCGGTCTGGGCGGTAAAACGCTTAATCCGCTAGAGTTAGAAGATAGCTCTGCTACTTTTTCAATAGGTACCCAGTCACTAAATCCTTCGCGCCAGGCAAAACCCTTAGCATTACTTTGCACCAAGCGGCGGGCCTCTTCTTCATCCATCGGTCCAATTTGCTTGCCGTCATAATATAAATACCATTTCATAAATAATCCCTCCCTCTACAATTTTGGTACTATTCGCCACAGGCACATTGACCACCTGCTTATGCGTTTAGTATTTGTTTAAATTCCCCTCTAGAGAGGGGTGCCCAAAGGGCGGGGTGTGTTGGCTCCTGTTTGCTTGTATCTTAAATTAGCTTGTACAGTTATACTTGATTCGTTTTTAACACACCCCGTCGCTAACGCGCCACCCCTCTCCAGAGGGGACTTGAGATATAACAAATTTATAATCCAGTGAATTTTTTTACTTTGTCTGCATAGATTGTAATAGAACTAGTAAATATCAAGAAGGAGGAGAATGTGCATATGGGATTCTTTGACGACATATGCAATAAGCGTTGGTGCGAGGAGCTATTTTGCGCCTGCGGCACCAATGTTGTATTGTTCACTGCTGACGGCTTTGCGTTTTTTGGTCTGTTAGATCGCATTGACGACGGTATTGTTACTTTACTTCCAGCATCAGATGAAGAGAATGTCCTGGTGTTTACCGTTGGCGGCGAGGTAGAAGAAGAAGAAATAACTTATATTGATTTGTGTACCATTGTTGCCATCTCAAAGAATGTGAACGAAAACCCGTTTGAAACAGAAACAAGCGCTTGTTAGAAAGGAGGAATATCAGTGAATGAAGTATCCCGTTCCAATGTTTGTCATTTAATTCACATTTTGAAACGCTTAGAAGGCGAACAAGATGTCAACATTAGAACCGTCGGCGGCTTCCAGTTTGAAGCAGAAGGCCGTCTAGCCCGTGTAGAAGACTGTCTGGCACTAATTACCGGTGCAGAAGTTGACCTACCTGGTGATTTTGAAATATCTTTAAGCAATGTTACCATTAATCTCTGTGCGATAACATCGGTTGGCCAAGGCGATTAATGTATTTCCAATTTTACATGATGAAAACCCACGGTTTATGTCCGTGGGTTTTGTCATTGCTAACACTCATTTAGATTAAAGATTACCCGAACTTTTGTACCTACTGACTCCTCACTCTCTACCCTGATAAACGCCGAATGACGCTCGGCAATTCGATAACATACTGCCAAACCAAGCCCTGTGCCCTGGGCTTTGGTCGATAAGAAGGGTGTCCCGAGCTTGTCCAAAATAGTCCGGGGAATTCCTTTTCCGTTATCTATTATCTCCAGTATAGGCTTATTCTGCTGCACCAGCGTCCGAATTTCCACTACTCCGCCGCTATCAGATGCTTCCATTGCATTGCGCACCAAATTAAGCACTAGCTGCCTAATCTCCTTTTCGTCAAGCAGCAGCACTGGCAATTTATCAAAATCAGTTATAATTTTAATACCGCGAATCAACGCATCAGCCTTAATTAACGGAATTAGCCTCATTATAATCGAATTTAAATCCATCTGTTTTAAATCTACTTTGCGATTTTTGGCTAATGATAGAAATTCAGTAATAATTTCGTTAGCACGATCCAATTCTTCAATCATAATGCCAAAAACATCATCATAATTTTTAAACTCATTTTTCTGGGAAAAGTGCTGCAAAAAACCGCGCACCGTGGTAAGCGGATTTCTCACCTCATGACCAATGCTGGCGGCCATTTCACCAATTAAGTTTAAGCGGTCCAGTCTGGCCATTTCTTTTTGCTGGAGAGAAATAATCTCTTCGATTTTTTTAGTTAAATCAATTACTTCATTAAAGTGACCAGGCGTCATCGGCTCACTCACCTCTAATTTTGCAATTTGCTCTTCTATATTAGAAATGCGTGCCAATCCGGCCAATTCCTGTACTGATACCGAGATTTGATTCAGGCTGTTACTAAGAACGTTAGATCTTGCGCTGAGCAGCTGCTGGTAATAGGCTGTTTTAGACATATAATTTGCCACAATAAATAACACATTGGCAGCAGCATCTACTTGTTCTTTAGACATTATGCGAATTTCCTGCAGCGCATCAATATACGCCTCTTCATTCACGTCAATTTCTCTGGCTATGCTCCGAAACTTACCCTCATCATAATCAGAGATCAACACTTGCCCCCCCAAAATAGTGCCGATGTGCCTGCCTTCTAATAATATCGGGGCTGCAAAATCAATCAGCCCCGCACGACACTCATACACGACTGGCTTACCAAGACGAGCCGCTTCTTTGCCCCCTATACGGTGCGACATTGCACAGCGTTTATCACCACACTTTGTGGCATGGTTAAAATCCATACACAATCTAGTATAATTGCTTGGCTTGGTTACAGGGTTTCCCGCCAAATCAACCGTTGTGCTGGCAAACCCGACCCCCTTGGCAAAATCATCTTGAAAGCATTGCAACACACTAATATCCATAACATCTGTCAGGCACAAATGATTTATATCAAAATTTTCTTTGGTATTGATTTTACAACCGTTATTAGACATACATGTTATCTCCCTACACTTCAGGTCCCACTGTTATTTTACCATTTTTTTAAATTTTTTACCATTATTTTGGTATGATTTTTTGAAATAGAAAAATTATGTAAAATTGACTTATACTTCTAGTCAAGATAAAAAAGTCGCTAACTATTGGTTAGCGGCTTTTTTATTTCTCCCCATTTATTTCTTCTGCCAATTCATTTAGGTATGTCCAGCGCTCTAGGAGCTTATCAAGCTTGCCTTCAAGTTCATGCTGCTCGCCGGTCAGCTGCTGCAAAAGCTCAAAATCACTGCCGGCACCACTAATAGTATTGTTTACAGCTTTGATCTGAGCTTCAACACTGGCAATTACCCCATCAATTTCTTCATATTCCCGCTGTTCTCTAAAACTGAATTTTTTGGGCCTATCTTTAATGCGCTGTGGTGCTGTTGACTTCTTCTCAGCAGTACTTTTTTCAGTTGTTGGCCCGGTCCTTCTCTGCCCCTCCCAGTACTCTGAATAATTCCCGGTATATTGTTTAACTACCCCATCGCCCTCAAAGGCAAACATCTTGTCAGCCAGCTTATCCAAAAAGTAGCGATCATGCGAGACGATGACCACCGCCCCGGGAAACTCTTCTAGATATTCTTCCAAAATAGTCAGTGTCTGAATATCAAGGTCATTTGTCGGTTCATCCAGAAAAAGCACATTCGGTGCACCCATCAAGATGCGCAGTAAATACAGGCGGCGTTTTTCCCCACCTGACAGCTTCCCAATCGGCATCCATTGCACCTGGCGTGAAAAGAGAAACCGCTCTAATAGCTGAGCTGCGGTTATACTGCCGCCATCAGCAGTTTCGAGGACATGCGCTTCTTCCTTGATATATTCAATAACCCGCAGGTTTTCATTAAGCTCAGCATTTTCCTGCGCAAAGTATCCGATTTTCACTGTCTGCCCAATTTCAACTTTGCCGCTGTCTGGTTCAAGACGTCCCGCAAGTATATTAAGGAGTGTGGATTTTCCGCTGCCATTTGACCCGATAATCCCCACCCGGTCATTTTTAAGTACGATATAGTTAAAATCCTTTAAGAGCATACGCTCGCCGAAACTCTGGTGAATATGCTCGGCTTCAATAACTTTTCGCCCTAGGCGGCTGGCGCCGGCCATAATTTCCAGCTTGTCCTGATTAGTAGTTAGTTTTTGCGCACTAATTTCTTCAAACCGTTCAATACGCGCCTTTTGCTTAGTACTGCGGGCCTGAGCACCCCGCCGAATCCAGGCCAGCTCATTACGGTAAAGATTTTGCCGCTTGCGCTCACTGGCCTCCGCCAGTTCCTCCCGCTCAGCCTTTCTCAGCAAAAACTCGCTGTAATTGCCGGTATAGCTATACATCTTTCCCTGGTCAATTTCCAGCATCCGTGTTGCCACTCGATCTAAAAAATATCGGTCATGGGTAATCATTAACAGGGCACCTTTACGTTTACGTAAATAATCCTCCAGCCAAGTAACCGTATCATTATCAATATGATTGGTCGGTTCATCTAAAATCAGCAGATCTGCCGGATGTATTAGCGAACTTGCCAGCGCCACCCGTTTTTTTTGCCCGCCGGAGAGCGTCCCGACGCGCGCAAAAAAGTCAAGTATCCCTAATTGTGTAAGAATACTCTTGGCTTCACTCTCAAGCTGCCAGGCATCATGTGCATCCATCTCTTGGCTTAAGTTAATGAGTTTTTGCTGACATGCCTGATCATTAGGGTTTGCCTCTGCTTTAACCAAGATTGTTTCATACTCTCGCAGCACCGTCATTACAGACGATTTTCCGCGAAAAACCTGTTCTAACACAGTGGCCTCGTCAGCGAAATCTGGATTTTGCGGCAAGTATTCTATCTGTACGCCGCTGCCTGAAACAATCTGTCCCGAATCTGGTTGTTCAAGGCCTGCCACAATCCTTAAAAACGTCGACTTTCCCGCACCATTAACGCCGATAACCCCGATTTTTTCGCCTTCTTCAATGCCCAATGTAACATTTTCAAATAAGACCCGTTCCCCGTAGCCTTTTTCTGCATTCTCTATTGATAATAAAATCATTTTGTATCCTTCTATCTGTTTATTTCATTTACATACTGAATATTTTACTATACACCCAGGAAGTAGTCAAAATTCATCGTTTCTAATCAAATCGGGATTTGAATTCGTAGGGGCAATCCCTCCGTGGTTGCCCGCGTATAAACGATCTGATGCGAATAGACTTTCTGTTATATAAAGAATGGCATCGCTTATAAGTTTGTTTTTCTTAGTACCACAGATTAGCTTTTCTTGTTAGAAGGCCACTACGCGGGCAACCACAGAGGGATTGCCCCTACATAAAAAACGAAAAATTCCCTTTGGGAATTTTTCGTAAGCATAGCCTGTTAACATTGGTCTTGTACTGCCCGCATACAATCGGTTTATAATAAATTACAACTTAAACACTGCTATTTCCTCACGCAAATCTTCAGCCATCTTGGCAAGTCCGTTACTTAAAGATGCGGCTTCTTCCATGGTAGCAGACTGTTCTTCTATAGCTGCCGCCACACTTTGAGTATGACTGGATGCCGTTTGGCTCAGTTCACTGACCGCACGAACATCGGTCACTACTTGCTGACTGCCAGCGGCCATTGTATCAATTGCGCCTGTTATATCATTTACTTGCTTAGTTACCTCTTCAATCATTGACAAAATATCATTAAAAGATTTTCCCGCAATATTTACGACTTCTGCCCCTTTATGCACTTCCGCCGTGCCTTTATTCATAACAGTAACAGCATTGTCGGTTTCGGCTTGAATTTGCGCAATTAAATCAGCAATTTGCTTGGCGGCGCTTTCTGATTGCTCAGCCAATTTTCGCACCTCATCTGCAACAACTGCAAATCCCTTTCCCTGTTCTCCGGCGCGGGCTGCTTCAATTGCTGCATTCAGCGCAAGGAGATTGGTCTGCCCGGCAATGCCGGAAATAGTATCAACAATCTGCCCAATCTCTTTGGAGCGCTCACCAAGTCTTGCTACCACTTGTGCAGAATGAGTCACAACTGTCTCAGCGCTGGCAATCTGATGAACCGCCTCTTGAACAGCTTGTCCCCCTGAAACAGCTGTTTGGGCTGTCTTACCCGTAGCCTGTGATACATTCGCAGCATGGGCGGCAATTTCTTCGATACCTGCGGACATCTGTTCAATAGTTTGACTTGTTTTTTGTATAACCTCTACTTGGGACTCAGCCCCTGAGGCGACCCCTGCAATACTTGTTGCCACTTGAGTGGAAGCATCGGCTGTTTGCTCTGCCCCAGTTTTCAGTGCATCACTTGTGGCAACCAGGTGTTCGACCGAAGAATGAACCTTGTGCATAACCTGCTGCAGCGTCTGAACCATTTTCGTTAAGGCGTCCGCCACCTGACCTGTTTCATCCTTGGTATCTATGGCTAATTTTTCCGCCGCCAAGTTACCGCCGGCAACTTCCTGAATTCCAGCAACAACCAGCTTTAGGTTTCGTGAAATAATCCGGCAAATTAAACCGCCCAGGCTAAGTAAAACCACCGTCGCAAGAAAAATAACGGAAATAGTTATTTTATTGGCAGCGACAAACTTTTCCGCATTTTCTACATTTAACGCAGCGGCTTCCTCCTGATTGTATTTTGCTAAATCCCGCAGATTATCCTGCGTGGCATTAGCGGCCGGACGCACACTTTGGTTATAAAAGTCATAGGCTTCCGCCTTTTTATTGGCTAACGCCAAATCTACCACTTGTTTACGCGCCGCACCATATTTCTCCCAGTTACTTTTTAGTTCTTTCATTTTATCCGCTTCAAAACCATTTAGGCCTGTGCCTTCATAAATTTTTAGATTTTCTTCAACTATTTTTACCCGCTTCTCAATATCTTTACTGTCATCATTTGCTCGATTCGGGTCAACCGTTACAAGTATATCTAAAATATCAGAAGTAATCCCCTGCCCCATGGAACGATTTTCATTTAACGCTGCTACACCGCGCAAATTACCAGTATACATTTCGTTAAGACTAGCATGGAACGTCAGTAAATAATGATAACCCGTATATCCAACCACCAATAATGATAAAATGGAAACCGAAACCAGAACAATTAATTTGTAGACTATCTTCATATTTTTAAACCAGCTCATTGCTACACATCCTCTCGGTATCTATTTAACATATGAATATAATCTTCGACAATATTTGTTAATTTTCCTTTTTCTATCTTAAAACATAAAAATTTCTCTTATAATAACGCTTGGCGATTATGTCCATACTGAAATTCCACATCCATAATACCCTGTGTTAGCGCCGCCAGTTCGCCCTGACTATCGACTGCCCGAGCGCGCAGCAGCTCAATATGCTTTGCTGCCTTGTCTAAAAGGGTAAGTGCTCTCTGCAAACCATAAATATAAAAAACCTTTTTAAAAATAAGATTAACAAAAAAATTCTCCAGAAGAAATTCCGTACGATTATCTGCTAATTGAACTGGACAGGCATCAAAATGCTCGTAATTTTTATAAAAAATAGCTGTCAAGTTTGTCCCCAGCATGGATCGATCACAATTCTCTAGCTGCCTAATACGCTCTACTGTTTCCCCTAAGATTTGCAGCCGCTCGTTCACAGTTACGCTGCGCCACTGCATAATATCAATAAAATGCTGCTCCATCTCAAAATAGTACCTGAGCGGATTACCCTCACTTTGCTGATGAGGATATACATGAGCGACAAACTGTCCCGCTAAAACCTCTAGTGGTGGTTCTTCGGCCCGAATAACCATTAGCGGAGCCTTCCTGCTGGCTAAATTTAACACAGCCGGACAGCTAAAACTTAAAGTTAGTTCCTGACCGCGCGCTGTACTCATAGGGTAGCGGGGAAAAAGCTGGCAAACAGCATCCAAATGGCTATGCCCGGCTTCCCGGTGCAAACGGCAGTAATTCTCCGCTGCCAAAAACCAGCAGGCTCCGTTAGCCTGCTTGGCAATATACGCATATTCGTCAAGTCCACCGCTGCCAGCAAGCGGTATAAACGCCTCCGCAAATTCTTTTTCCCGCCCTGTACTTTCAAATAAGCATTTATTACGCTGATAACTTTCCTCCGTCAACGTAACCTGCCAATCATTTCGGCAGCACCGGCCGCACATTTGACACGTAAAATCTGCCGCAATATCCAAATATACATACATCTATATCACCAATCCCTTTTAGCCTCGAAACCAAACAGACCAGTATTTTGCCTTAGTTCCCCTCTTGAGAGGGGTGCCCAAAGGGCGGGGTGTGTTGATTTTTACCGTAAGTCTTTTATATTAACCTTGTCTATACCAAACACACCCCGTCGCTCACGCGCCACCCCTCTCTAGAGGGGAACTTTTAAATCAAAACATGTTAACCCTTGATACACCTAACTTCGCAGACCTCAAGATTTTATATTTTCTGTTATAATCAAGAAAAATTGCACTAATTTTAAAAACAAGACAGGGAATAAACTCCCTGCCTTGTTTTTAGCATTCTTCCAATAATTTTACTGCCTCAATATAGCTATTATATTTATTTGTAACCCTTTATAACATCCACGCCCATATAGGGACGAAGCACTTCCGGTACAACTACCGAACCGTCTTCCTGCTGGTAGTTTTCTAAAATGGCAGCAACGGTACGCCCAATGGCCACGCCTGAACCATTTAAGGTATGGACAAATTCCGGTTTAGCCTTAGGCTCACGGCGGAATTTGATATCAGCGCGGCGTGCCTGGAAATCTTCAAAGTTTGAACAGGAGGAAATCTCCCGATAAGTATTAAAGCTTGGCAGCCAAACCTCAAGATCATATGTTTTGGCAGAAGAAAAGCCCATATCACCGGTTGATAACAGTACGACCCGATATGGCAGTCCTAAGAGCTGCAGTACCCGTTCCGCATTATTCGTAAGTTTTTCGAGCTCATTATAGGATTCTTCCGGCAAACTGAATTTTACCATTTCGACTTTATTAAACTGATGCTGACGGATAAGGCCCCTGGTATCTCGCCCAGCTGCACCTGCTTCCGCTCTAAAACAGGCGCTGTATGCCGTATAATAGAGCGGCAAGTCTTTAGCATCTAAGATTTCGCCCCGATGCAAATTGGTAACAGGCACCTCAGCGGTCGGAATCAGATAATAATCAAGGCCTTCCAGTTTGAACATATCTTCACTGAATTTTGGCAGCTGACCTGTACCTGTCATGCTGTCCTTGTTGGCGATAAACGGCGGGAAAAATTCAGTGTAACCATGTTCTTTCGTATGCAAATCCAGCATAAAATTGACTAATGAACGCTCAAGACGAGAGCCTAAGCCGCGATAAAAGGTAAAACGCGCTCCGGTAACTTTGCCGCCTCTTTCAAAATCCAAAAGGCCGAGATTTTCCCCAATGTCCCAGTGAGCCAGCGGCTGCTTGTCAAACCTCTTCGGCTCTCCCCAGCGGCGCATTTCTTTATTGGCGGTTTCATCCTTGCCAACAACTACCGATTCATGCGGCATATTCGGAATACTCATGACAATTTCCTGCAGCCCGCCTTCGACCTCTTTTACCTTAGCATCAAGCTGGCCTATCTTATCACCAACCTGGCGCATCTCCGCTACTAAATCATCGGCATTTTCCTTGGCTTTTTTTAGCTTACTGATTTCCTGCGAAACCGTATTGCGTTTATTTTTTAGTGTTTCTACTTCGGCCAATAGTTCCCGACGCTGTTTCTCCAGCGTCACAAATTCCTGTAAATCCAGCGCCGTACCGCGATTTTTTAATGCCTGTTCTACTTTTTCCACATTATCCCGAATAAATCGTATATCTAGCATCTTCAAGACCTCCCAGATACAATAGCACAAACAAACTATTGCTACTATTTTCTATTGAACTATTAATATTTCGATATATCTTCTAAAATTCCTGTTTGCCATTCGAGTTTTTTAAGGGGGAATTAGCTTGACCCGCCATACCTT
>JAJFUN010000181.1 GCA_021372375.1 Pelosinus sp.
GTATTGAAGGGTGGATACCACATTTTATGGCGTGAAAACCCCGGATTATTGGGTTTATATAAGCCTGCCGCGCCGCCGGTAGTGCAGATTACTTTTTTAGCCGCAAGACAATAGAGTACTTCCTTGTCTACGTCAATCGCAAAGGCCCCATAGATGCGGTTATCTTTAACAATATAATCAATGACATTTACATGATTTAGTACAGTAACCTTACTAAGCTTATTGACTGCTTCTGACAACAGGGGTTTAATATTTTCCCCGTTGATTTTTATATTGCGGTTACCACGGGTGACATATTCGCCCTGTTCATCCTTTAAAATAACCAGCCCCATCTCCTCAAGGCGTTTCGTTACCTTGTTTAAGCCCTGTGACATGGTAAGGAGCAGGTCTTCCCGCACAATGTACTGGGCATCCTTTTTCGCATACTCCACATAATCTTCCGGCCTTTTTCCCTTTACAATATAAGCATTAATCGCATTTACGCCGGCTGCCAGACAGCCGCTGCGTTTAATATTGGCCTTTTCCGCAATAATAACTTCTGACTCAGAATTTTCAGCAATCGTGATTGCCGCATAGCATCCAGCCGTGCCACCGCCGATAATTAGTACATCTGTTTTTAGCTTTTTTACTTCTAACTCCATACAGCCACCTTATACCTTTCTCTTGAGACTGCTTAAAAAGTACCAGATGCTAGGCGCGCCGAGGAGCAGAGCGGAGTCGTACTCAAGGTACGTCGGAGCGAGCACCGCAGAAGCAACAACGCAGATGGTGGTTTTTAAGCAGTCTCTCCTATATCAGTAACATCAAATGCTGTAATCCTCAGGCACAAAAATCTTCAGCCCTGTGGGTTTTACAAATACTTTTTCCCCTGTCTTTAGGCCAAGTTCTTTGTATTGCTCTTTACTAAGTTCAGCCTCGACAAAATCCTCTGTATCTCCGCGCCTCAGCTCCAGATGCACCGAATACCCAACCGACCGGATAAATAAAATTGTTGCTGGGATAAAACCTTCCCCGGGATTTCTCGCAATTTCGATATCATGCGGGCGCACATAACTAATGGCTTCTGCATTAGGGCTATCTTTATATTCCGGCGCATCTATTTCCAAAGAACCAATATGCAACTTGCCGTCTTGCACACGGCCATGAAAAAGATTTACATTTCCTAAAAAATTATAAACAAATGGATTTTTAGGGTGCTCGTATACTTCTTCAGGCGTACCCAGCTGCTCAATCTGACCTTTATTCAATATAACAACATGATCGGCTACATCTAATGCTTCTTCCTGATCATGGGTAACAAATACGCTTGTCACATCAAGCTCATCATGCAGGCGGCGCAGCCAGCGCCTGAGTTCTTTACGCACCTGGGCATCCAAAGCGCCGAAAGGTTCGTCTAAGAGTAATACCTCAGGCTCAACCGCGAGTGCTCTCGCAAGCGCCACCCTTTGCCGCTGCCCGCCCGAAAGCTGTCCGGGATAGCGTTTGGCAAATCCATCTAATTTTACTAAACGCAAAAGTTCTTGTACCTTGTCTTCAATTTCGCCTTTGGACGGACGCACCTTACGCGGACGAACCTTTAGCCCAAAGGCGATATTTTCGAAGACGTTCATATGCCGAAACAGCGCATAATGCTGAAATACAAAACCGACTTCCCGCTGCTGAATGCTTTTATCCGCAATATCTTTGCCATTAAAAGACACTTGGCCGCTGTCAGGCGTCTCAAGACCAGCAATAATCCTAAGGAGTGTAGTCTTGCCTGAGCCGGACGGTCCTAAGAGGGCAACGAGTTCTCCCTGCGGAATGGTAAGGTTAATATCTTGTAGCGCCGTAAATGCGCCAAATTTTTTATTAATATTTGCAATTTCTATACTCATGTAAGCCCTCCGATGCGTCAGATTTGAATTTTATCATTTTGCCGCTTTCCTTCCACAAAGCTTTTTACCAGCAAGGTTATTACAGCTAACAAAGTCAGCAGAGAAGCCACCGCAAAAGCCGCTGAAAAATGATACTCATTATACAAAATCTCTACATGCAGCGGCACCGTGTTGGTCAGGCCCCGGACATGACCGGATACGACTGATACCGCGCCAAATTCGCCAATCGCCCGCGCGCTGGTAAGGATAGCACCATAAAGTACACCCCATTTAATATTGGGCAGCGTAATATACCAGAATGTTTTAAAACCGCTAGCGCCTAATATCAGCGCAGCTTCTTCTTCTACTGTCCCTTGGGCCTGCATGAGTGGAATAAGCTCCCGCGCCATAAAGGGAAAAGTAACAAAAATAGTAGCCAACACAATACCTGGTATCGCATACACAATTTTAAAGCCCATATCATCAAGCCACGGACCCAGCCCTGGCCGGCCAAATAAAAAGACAAATACCACACCGGCAATAACCGGCGAAATCGCAAACGGTAGATCAAGCAAGGTAATAAGAATATTTTTTCCCTTAAACTCATACTTGGTAATTGCCCAGGCAGCTGCCAAACCAAATATTGTATTGCAAGGCAGCGCAATTAGGAGCGTTAGTAATGTGAGATTAATCGCCGCCCTGGCCGCTGGTTCCGTAACGGCTGCCAAATAAAGGGAAACTCCATCCTCAAATGCTTTTATAAATACAGCCGCAAGCGGAATTACCAGCATTACCAGCAAAAAGAGCAGAGCGGCACCAATTAGCAGCCAGCGCACCAGCGGCCTTTCCGTACTCAAATTTTCTTGAATGCTTATCTCTTTTTTTCCCATATCCTCACCTCCTAAGCATAACGACGTTGATGCCACCACTGAATGACATTCACCACCAATAATAAGAGAAACGAAACTATTAGCAGCGCGCAGGCCACGGCACTGGCGCCGCCGTAATCATATTGTTCCAGCTTGCTCATAATTAAGAGCGGCGTAATTTCCGTACGCATCGGCATATTGCCTGAAATAAAAACAACTGACCCATATTCGCCAAGTGCTCTGGCAAAGGCTAAAGAAAACCCGGTAAGGAGCGCTGGCACCACCTCAGGAAAAATCACTTTGCTAAAAGTCTGCCAACGGTTAGCCCCCAGACTTGCCGCTGCTTCCTCAATTTCTTTGTCAAGTGACGCAAGTACCGGCTGTACCATCCGTACCACGAAAGGCAGCCCAATAAAGGTAAGCGCAATTACAATGCCAAGCGGTGCATATGCAGCTTTTATACCAAAGAGAGCCAGAAACTTACCAAGCAAGCCGTTAGGTGCATACAGGGTAGTAAGGGTAATACCGGCTACCGCGGTCGGCAGCGCAAAGGGAAGATCAACGAGACCATCAATAATTCGTTTGCCGGGAAACGAATAACGAACTAAAACCCAAGCGATTATGAAACCAAACACCGCATTGACCGCTGCTGCTGCAAGCGATGTCCCGAAGGTCAGCTTGTAAGAAGCAATAAGGCGGGGGGCAGTTAAAATGCCCCATAGCTCATGTAAGCTAAGCCCTGCTGTATTGATAAAAATTGTCGATAACGGAATAAGTACCAAAAAGCTCAAATAAAACATGGTAAAACCCATCGTCAGGCCAAACCCTGGGATAATACTATTTTTTTTAAAAGTAAAACCTGGTAAAAACATAGTAGCCCACCTTATTGTTTGCCGCTTGGCGTATAAATTTGGTCAAATATTCCACCATCACTAAAATGTTTCTTTTGCACAGCTCCCCAGCCGCCAAGATCAGCAATGGTAAAGAGCTCCAGCTTCGGAAATGTGCTGGCATATTTTTGCGCAATGGCCTCACTGCGAGGACGATAAAAATGCTTGGCGGCAATTTCCTGACCTTGTTCGGTATATAAAAATTCCAAATAGGCCTGTGCGATTTCCCGTGTTCCCTTTTTATCAGCTACTTTATCGACAATGGCCACAGGCGGTTCAGCCAAGATGCTAATCGAGGGAGCTACAATATCAAACTTGTCTTTACCGAGCTCATTTACTGCCATCAGGGCTTCATTTTCCCAAGCAATCAAGACATCACCCAAACCGCGTTCTACAAAGGTATTGGTTGCGCCCCTGGCACCTGTATCTAAAACAGGAACATTCTTATAAAGTTTCGCCAAAAAATCTTTAGCCTGATTTTCATCATTGCCATTCTTTTTTAGGGCATAACCCCAAGCTGCCAGATGGTTCCAGCGAGCCCCGCCGGAGGTTTTAGGATTTGGCGTAATAACAGATACATCAGATCGAATTAAATCATCCCAGTCTTTAATATTTTTGGGGTTTCCTTTACGCACCAAAAATACAATAGAAGAGGTATAAGGCGTAGAATTATTGGCAAGTTTCTGTTCCCAGCCTTTATTTACCAGCCCGGCTTCCACTAAGGCATCAATATCATAACCCAGCGCCAGTGTTACTACATCTGCTTCTAAACCTTCTCTGACAGACCGAGCCTGCGCACCTGAGCCGCCATGGGAAGCTTGGATTGTAAGCGATTGTCCTTTTTTAGCCTGCCATTCTTTCGCGAAGGCATCATTGATGTCTTTATAAAACTCCCGCGTGGGGTCATAGGAAACATTCAGCAAAGTAACAGGCCCATCGGCCTTTTTGCCATTTGCAGCTGGTTCCTTTTTGCCGCACCCTGCTAAACTAAACGCCAGTAACATAACTATCCCAAATATTGCGGCAACGCGATAAGTACGTAAACTCTGGATGATTCCCTTAAAAATATTCATAATCAATTCTCTCCTTTTTACTCAAAATTTAAGTTTTCTATTATATTGCAAGACACCCTTAGCAATAAAAAAAGAGATTAACCATCTTTCAATGGCTAACCTCCAGTTTTCTGGTCGGAATATCCTAACAACGTAATATTAAATTATTGAAAGTATAACAAAATTCTACTTTTGTGTCAATAATAATATAATTTAATTATTTTTTTGAAATTGATATCCGATGTTTTTCTTTACTCACACGCATCAGCTCCTGATAAAATCTGCAATACTGAGCACCTGCCTGGTGATACTTTTAAAGCAAGTAAGATTTTCTAGTTCTCTTCTTTATAGGCAAGAACGGGGACAGCCTCCCAGGTATAATCACCGGCGTGACGTATCAGCATAATAAAACCTCCTAGTTCGTTAGAACAATAGAAAAAGCCAAAGAAACCATACATAGTTTCTTTGGCCTTCAGTAGTCTGATCAGCGCATTAAAAATTATAAAGTTATAATAGCATTCCTTGTATCGTTTGTCAATATTTAATACCATGAATCACAGGTTCTTGAATTTGCTAATTTGGATGGGACAGGAGTTCGATTCGACGAACCTTACCGAATCATATGTACAACTTGCATTAAAGATTACCGCCATAAAAGAAAATTGTGCCAAAAAAGTTCCGTCCCCCTGTCACACTTAGATAGTTATGTTATGATAATAGTAGAATCTTTACTTTTAGGGAGAAAATATTTATGCTGCTTACTGCCATTATTTTTATCAACTTGGCTGGTTTATGTTATACCCTTGCTGTATTCGCAGAAAAAATGCAAAAGATTCTAAAGCGATGGCATGTAGTAATATTTTGCTTAGGGCTACTATTTGACACTGTTGGCACTACTGCTATGAGCAAAATTTCCGGTGCAGTTCTATTTAACTTTCATGGATTAACAGGGCTTTTAGCTATATTCCTAATGGGTATTCACACCATATGGGCAATCTGGGTATTATACGCAAAAGACAACAATCTAAAAATAAAATTCCATAAGTTCAGTACTATTGTATGGATAATTTGGCTAATTCCCATGCTCTCTGGAATAATTTTGAGTGTCTAATTTCGCTAGGGCCAAGAACTTTGCAACCGCATCCGAATTGTTAGCGCCAATAACCCCTGTTGCCTTTTCTTTTAGCTCATCAAGCGCATTTGCCACTGCATAGAATTCATCACATGCGTTTAAAAGCGGCAAGTCATTGAGATTGTCGCCAAAGCCGATAATCCGCTCAAAACCACAATAGTCACGAATATAATTCAGCGCATTGTATTTCGAGGCATTTTTTCCGTGTATTTCAAGATACCATAATGATTTTACATATACATCGCTGGAAATGACCAAATCAATGCCGGGCACTTCTTTCAGATCGCCAGCCAAAGCTTCAAGCTGGCACCTAGTATCCATCAACGTAAAATAAATAATTTCCTGCTCATTAAATATGGAAGAAAAGCGGTCTAGCTGCTGAAATGTCTTATTGAATTTTGTAACACGTTCATTATAATAATCCGTTAAGGCCGGCGTTTTTAATACTTCATAGTAAGCCTTGAGTTTATTATCAGCCAAAGCATACATAAAGCCGGTAGTATTATGCTTTCGCATGACTTCAAAAATGGTATACGCAGCCTCACGGGGGATTTTTTCCGTTTTAATATATTTTGTATTTTCTATATCATAAATTGCTGCGCCGTTCATCAAGATAGCCGGTATATTAATGTTTAGTCCCCTTACGATTTGGGTTGCGGTTGCCGCCGTCCTGGCAGTTGCCACCGAAAAGTTCAGTCCACTCGCCAGCAAAGCATTGATGGTTTCCCGGGAATAGCAGCTGACTTCTTTGCTGCTATTTAGCAGTGTACCGTCTAAATCCGATATATATAAGATTTTTGCTGCCACAAACATCTTCCCTTTCATAAAAAAATTACAGCATCCCGATGAAAAAGGAAAAGCCATATTCCAATAATAGAATACAGCCCCTAGTCAAGCTGCTAGCCAGTTATAATTCTAATTTGAATTTTATTATGCATTAACAACGCTTGTCAATAAATAAATTCATTTGCTCATTATAAGGACATCAAAATTATTTTGGTGCTACAAGTTCTTGTGCCGGCAGAATTGTACCTTGATATTTATCCTCAATGAATTTTTTTACTTCCGGCGACGTAAGTACTACCTACTAAAATCCTGCGTTATGCCGGTGGTCGTGAGAAAACATTAGGAGAACTTGTTCCAATAGGGTTTCTTTCCGGAATCAATGGTATGCTCATTGGTAACTATCTGACAACAACTGGGCGCGGAGCTGATATCGACCTTAATACTGTTCGCAGCTTAGGTCTTAAGCCAAATGCAGAGTAAGGCTATAATTTATCGCCGACAAATACAAGTCTTTCAGTCTGTTCGGCCTTTTTCTCAAATAGTTTATAGGTCAGAAATAATAGTCCAAACCAGAAAGCTAATAATAAAGGATGAAATCATCAAAGGCGTCCTTTGCAGTATTGACTGCAAAGAACGCCTTTTTGCTCTGCTTAATCCTTAAATGCGATAATCATCTGTACGTGTATCCATCAGCCTATATTCAATTAGACTTCCGGATTTTGAAAAGGCAAAAAAACTAATACATCTTACACTTGTTCTAGTGCTTGGCGTAAATCCTCGATTAAATCCTCTACACCTTCAATGCCAATTGAAAGCCGTACCATATCCGGCGTAATACCAGCTGCCTTTTGTTCTGCGGCGTCTAGTTCAGCATGAGTGGTGCTGGATGGATGAATAACCAGTGATTTGGCATCACCGACATTGGCGAGCAGTGAAAAGAGTTTTACACTATTAATAAATTTCTTGCCTGCCTCGAGACCACCCTCTATGCCAAAGGTAAAGATAGAGCCTGCTCCTTTAGGCAAGTATTTTTTGGATAGCTCATTATAAGCATTACCCTTTAATTCAGGATAGTTAACCCACGAAACCTTCGGATGATTGGTGAGAAAATCCACGACTTTGCGAGCATTTGCCACATGTCTTTCCACGCGCAGCGATAAACTTTCGAGGCCCTGCAGTAATAAGAACGCATTGATGGGGCTAAGTGTTGCTCCGGTGTTTCTTAAGAGCTGCACCCGCGCTTTTAAAATATAAGCAAGTTTCCCTAAGTCCTGAGCGTATCTAATTCCATTGTAGCTTTTATCAGGTGTTGTAAAGTCAGGGAACTTACCGCTGCCAGCCCAGTCAAAGTTACCGGCGTCAACAATCAAGCCGCCCAGTGTAGTACCATGCCCGCCAATAAATTTAGTAGCGGAATGAACTACAACATCGGCGCCGTATTCTATCGGTCTTATCAGATAAGGTGTAGCAAAAGTGTTGTCAATAATAAACGGTATTTTATTGTCATGCGCAATTTTGGCAACTGCTTCAATATCCAGTACATTGATTTTCGGATTGCCGATTGTTTCGCCATACAAAGCCTTGGTCCTATCAGTAATGGCTTTTCTAAAATTTTCTGGATCATTAGGATCAACCAAAATAACATTAATCCCGAGTTTTTTCAAGGTAACAGTAAACAATTCATAGGTTCCGCCATACAAAGTACTTGCAGCAACAACTTCATCACCAGCGCTGGCAATATTGAGGATGGCATACAAAATAGCTGACAGTCCAGACGCGGTAGCTAGCGCCCCCACCCCGCCCTCTAATTCAGCAATTCTTTTTTCCAAAGCATCGGTAGTAGGATTCATAATGCGCGAATATACATTGCCGGCTTCTTTAAGCTGAAATAAATTAGCAGCATGATCAGCATTATTAAACACATAAGATGTTGTCTGATAAATAGGAACAGCTCTAGAACCTGTTGCCGGATCAACTACCTGTCCGGCGTGAACCTGCAATGTCTCAAAACTATACTTCTTTTCACTCATATTAATCTCTCCCTTTTAAATAAAAATAAAAAAAAGGCCAAGCGCAGTATATTACTATACCACGCTTAGCCTTCAATTTTTTGATCAGCTAAGTTATAATAACTAGATTTAATTTAACATTATAGTACAGGATACTATAGATATTGTCAATAGAAATTAGAAATATTCCCTTCACTATTATTTCCCCCTGTCATACTCTTATAAATGCAAAAAAGCTTCCGATATTCTCGGAAGCTTTTAACTTACTATAGTTAAGTGGTGCGCCTGGTATGATTCGAACATACGACCAACCGCTTAGAAGGCGGTTGCTCTATCCCCTGAGCTACAAGCGCAAATTTTGGAGCGGGTGATGAGAATCGAACTCACGTAACTAGCTTGGAAGGCTAACACTCTACCATTGAGTTACACCCGCAATATATATGGTCGGAGCAGCAGGATTCGAACCTGCGACCCCCTGGTCCCAAGCCAGGTACTCTACCAAACTGAGCCATGCCCCGATAACCACGAAATGAATTATACTATATAAAGCTGATTATTGTCAACATGTTTGGCTTATTTTCCAACAAAATCATAAAAACCTCAATTAATAAAACAAAAAAGACCTCCGAACCTCGGAAGTCTTATATTTCCTATAAAATTAAGTGGTGCGCCTGGTATGATTCGAACATACGACCAACCGCTTAGAAGGCGGTTGCTCTATCCCCTGAGCTACAAGCGCAAATTTTGGAGCGGGTGA
>JAJFUN010000164.1 GCA_021372375.1 Pelosinus sp.
CGGTAATATCGGCCTGACTGGCAATGGTGCGCACAAAATCTTCTGGACGAAGTTTTTGCGTTTTGCCGGCATTAATAAACAGCCGCACCATGCCTGGCTTGGCGCCAGTATTAGCAAAGGATGGTTTCTCCTCCGCCTTGGCCTTTTCTTTATAACCCTCCTGCACAATTTTCAGCGCAGCAGCAGCAATGTCGAGCGGATCATAGTCGGCAATAAGCTCAGAAACAATGGATTGATAATCACTAAAACCGCCCTGCTCAATTGTATTAACAAGTTTGGTTTTAATAAACTCACGCTGCCGGTCAAAAATATCAGCAGAAGTAGGCAGTTGTTTCCGCACAATTTTGGTCTTGGCTAAATTTTCAATTAAGCGTAATTGACGATATTCACGCGGCCCAATAAAGGTAATGGCTACGCCCTTACGTCCTGCCCGGCCTGTTCTGCCAATGCGATGCACATAGGATTCATGATCCTGGGGAATATCGTAATTAACAACATGGCTGACATGATCAATATCAAGACCGCGCGCCGCCACATCGGTAGCAATGAGTATTTCGAGTTTTCCGTCCCGGAACTTTTTCATAACACGATCGCGCTGCGCCTGGCTCAAATCACCATGCAGCCCATCAGCCATATAACCTCTGGCCTGGAGTGATGCGACCAAATCATCTACCCCACGTTTGGTGCGGCAGAAAATAATCAGATGATCGGTTTCTTCCACATCAAGTACCCGGCATAACCCTTCCAGCTTTTCTCTTGTTTCATAATAAATCTGATCAATCTGGGGAACAGTCAGCTGCTCTCTGCTCACGGTGATGACTTTGGGGCTATTCATATATTTTTCGGCCAAATTCATAATTTGCTTCGGCATTGTCGCCGAAAATAACAGCGTCTGACGGCCTTCTACCGCAATATTTTGAATAATGGTCTCAATATCTTCAATAAATCCCATATCAAGCATTTCATCAGCTTCATCCAAAACCAACGTCTGTACAGCATCCAGTTTAATCGTACCGCGCCGGATATGATCTAAGAGACGGCCTGGCGTACCGATAACCACCTGAACTCCAAATTTGAGCGCACGTATTTGCCTGTCAATTGATTGTCCGCCGTATATCGGCAGTGACTTAACTTTTTTAAATTTTCCTATTTTGGCCAGTTCTTCTGACACTTGAATGGCTAATTCCCTGGTTGGGGTCAGTACCAAAGCCTGTATGTGCTTATGATCACTAACCTTTTCAATAATTGGTATCCCAAAAGCCGCCGTTTTGCCGGTGCCTGTTTGTGCTTGTCCAATTAGATCATGGCCTTCCATGGCATAAGGTATGGTTTGACTTTGAATGGGGGATGGTTCCTCAAACCCCATATCTGTAATAGCCGCTAAAACCTTTTTACTAAGCTCAACTTTACCAAATAAACAATTATTTTCTTTCAAGTATATATTCCTCCTAAGAACTTATAATGTTCCAATATATTTTCTGAGTATATTCAACGCTGTTTGCGTAGTACGATATTTAATTTTTTCTCGTGACCCGCTAAATTCATTTTTATAACATTTTGTGCCCGCCGGACCGTCTACCGCAATATATACCAGCCCTACCGGCTTCTCCGTAGTAGCACCGCCCGGTCCGGCAATACCCGTAGTACCAAGCCCGATATCTGTGTTAAACTGCTGTCGAATGCCTTTGCACATTGCCTTGGCAGTCTCCTCGCTTACAGCGCCATGCTCAGCCAAAATATCTGCCCCTACCTTGACTGCAGCTACTTTGATCTCATTGCTATAACAAACAACAGAACCAAGTAGATAATCAGAGCTGCCTGGAACATCTGTAATGCGGCTTGTCAAAAGGCCGCCAGTACAGGATTCCGCGCAGGCGATTGTGAGCTGTTTAGCGGTTAGCATTTTTCCAACCACACTCTCCATTGTTTCTTCATCAACCGCAAAAATTTTGTCACCCAGGCGCTCACGGATTTTTCTCTCAATACTATCGATGCTTGCCAGTGCAGCCTCCTTACTTTCGCCTTTGGCGGTAATGCGAATAAGCACTTCACTGCTTTGGGCCAATAACGCAATGGTAGGATTAGTTTGAGCAATTATTAAATCTTTTATTTCATCTTCTAATGAAGATTCGCCTATTTCAAAAGTTTTAAGAACCCTTGACAGGATAATTCCCTGTAAACCAAATCTTTGCTGCAGATAAGGCACAACGGCTGCTTCAAACATGCCTTCAAGCTCATAAGGCGGCCCCGGTAAATGAATTATGGTTTTATCACCAGTCTCAAGAATAGCCCCCGGAGCGGTGCCGCGATCATTATCTAGAACAATCGCGCCCTTGGCCATCATGGCTTGACGTAAATTATTACTTGGCATAATAGCAGCACGTTTTTCAAAAAAAAGCTCTATGCGCCGCACACTTGGCTCATGCACATGCATCGGCAAATTCAATAGCCCTGCTGTCACTTCTTTCGTAATATCACCTTGTGTAGGGCCAAGGCCCCCTGAAGTAATGACAATATCCGCACGGCTAAGCGCTGTAGTTAGAACCTGAGCCATTCGCTCCCTGTTGTCACCTACCGTAGATTGAAATAAAACGTTAAAGCCAAGCTCATTTAGCCGCTGAGCTAAATAGGGCGCATTGGTGTTAATTATTTGTCCAAGTAAGAGCTCTGTGCCTGTTGTAACAATTTCAACTATCACAATATCCCTCCTTGTTCTACTACTGTCACAAATACCCAATTGGATAATGTAAAAAGAAAATAGTAGGACAACAGCCACTACTACTAGTAATTACTATTCTGTAAGCTTTTCTGCCAACAAATCATAAGTAAATCCCTGCACTATTTTGGCTTTAATCATTTCACCCGGTTTAGAATCTGCGGCCTTTTCCACATAAATTTGGCCGTCAATATCCGGCGCCTCGCGATAAGAACGGCCTGTGACAACACCGGGCTCCTCACTGATATTTTCTACCAGCACTTCTATCCTCTGACCTTCCAGCCCAAGGTTTAGCTCCTCAGAAATCTTACTTTGCAGGCTCATCAAAGTATGGTAACGCTCCTCTTTTATTTCGTCAGGAATCTGCGGTGAAAGCAGCGCTGCTTTCGTCCCCTCTTCCTGTGAATAAGTAAAGACGCCTACGCGGTCAAACCTTTGTGTCTCCACAAAATCACGCAACGCAGCAAAATGCTGGTCATTTTCCCCCGGAAAACCGACAATAAACGAGGAACGCAGCGTAAGACCTGGAATACGATCTCGCAGTTTGGCGAGCAGCGTTTCGATATCGGTCCGGCTATCCCTACGGTTCATCGCCTGTAAAATTTCATCATCAATATGCTGCAAGGGAAGATCCACATACTTGCATATTTTGGGTTCTTTGGCAATTAAATCAATTAATTCATCAGAAAAATATTTGGGATAACAATATAAGAGCCGTATCCATGTTATTTCTTTAATCGTGACCAGTTCTTTTAAGAGCTCAACTAAGTGAGGGCTATCATATAAATCTTTACCGTAACTTGTTGTATCTTGCGCAATTAGGTTAATCTCTTTTATGCCTTTACAGGCAAGCTGCCTAGCCTCTTGGACAATGGACTCGATAGGGCGGCTGCGAAATCCTCCACGAATTAATGGAATAGCACAAAATGTGCAACAGTTGCTACAACCCTCGGCCACCTTGATATAGGCGCTATAAAAAGGGGTAGTGGTAATCCGCGGCATATTTTCATCATAAATGGTGTTGTTATCATCAATCATAAGTACACGCTGCCCCTGTAAAACCGCTTCAATGGCCTCATTAATCCGATGCCATGCCCCTGTGCCGACAATTGCATCAACCTCTGGCAGTTCATCAAGCAGCTGCTGGCGGTATCTTTGGCCTAAACAGCCAGCCACTATGATACCTCTACAGCTGCCGTTTTTTTTATATTGTGACATTTGCAATATGGTATTTATTGACTCTTCTTTGGCAGCATCAATAAACCCACATGTATTTACGATTATTATATCAGCCTTTTCCGGTTCAGGAGTGATTTCAATTTTATTCTCGGCAATTAAACCAAGCATTACTTCTGTGTCAACCAGATTTTTTGCACAGCCCAGGCTGATAAACCCGGCTTTAAGCATTCACGTTCCTCCTAATTTTATAAAAGCTTTACTTTCCAGTATTTTTGGCCGCATTAAGACGTACACTTTGTACCCATCTATCAAGCATTTGGCGCTGCTGTGCAGGTAAAAATGCAGTTTTATTTTCAAACAGCTTGATATTTTTAGCTCCATCGTCCCGGTAAGCAGCCGCTTCAGGATTAGTAGTAACAAAGAAATACCCAGTTTGCTTGAGAACCAGTTGGGCATGGTCCTGCAGCAGCCAGTCAACAAACTGCTTTGCTTCCTGAGAATGAGCAGCAGTATTTAGCACTGCCGCGCCTGTCAAAAGATATGCTGTTCCTTCCTCTGGATAAATAATTTGGATGGGAAATTTATTATGGATATACCGCATAGCCTCGCTATGTACGGCAATAGCAATATCCGCTTCACCAAGCGCCGCCATACGCACAGGCGTAGCCAAATACTTTGCATACTGCACAATACTTGGATGAAGCTGTCTAAAATAGTCCATGGTTTGTTGCTCCCCATTTACAGCAATCATGGAATAAAATAGATTAGCCGAAGCTTCCGCTGCTAAAAAATCGGTAATAACAAGCCGCCATTTGTTATCTTTGGCCAAATCAGCCCACTTTACAGGCTGCTGCGGCAAAGTTTTAAGAAAATCCTGGTTTGCCGCAAAAACGACCGGGTCATACCAAAGACCTGTCCAGGCATTATCTTGATCTTGAAACCGCATTGGAACAATATCTGTAATCTCTGAAACATATGGCATCAGCAGCTGCTCTTTTTTTAGCTGATTCAAGACATTACTATCTGCAATGACTACATCGCCACTGCCGCCTGTTTTTTCAGTTTTAAGCCTGTCCACCAAATTCTGGGAGGAAAGTGGAATAATATTTATCTTTACCTTTTGATCCTCTTCAAAGGCGCTAGCCAAAAACTCAATCTGTTCTACCGGCAAATCAGTGTACACAGAAATACTATTAATATTTCCCGAGTCGGCCTTTCCCGCATAGCTTGATAAATAGACACTGCTACAGAGCAGCACAACAATAAATAAGAAAGCCACAAGTAAAAGCGGTAAATAGCGCTTCATGATGCTACCTCCATAGTACACACAAAGTAACTCAAACTATACTATACAATAAGATAGGTTCGCCTGCAAGCGAAATTTTCCTACAAGGAAAATATTTATTTCTGTTATATCACAGATATGCTGGTACTTTGCTCAGATACCACTTCATTTTGGGCGTTTAACAAGCTAAGATGCACTTCATACAGTCCGTCATGGGTAAAGTCAATGTTCTCTAGCAGCAAACTGTTTACCTGGCGATAAGTCTCGTCCTTGAGCAAAAACGGCCCGTGCCCGCCGCTCGCAACAACTCTGCCGTCAGGAGCGATAATTTCACTTTTCTCGGTATAAAGTTCCTCCCCGCAATCACCGCGCCATATTGAAAGAATAGTAAACGGCTGTGAATACCCCATGGTATACTGACTAAATTCATTAGCAATATTGTGACGGCCATTTTCATCAGTACTAACACTTTCACATAATAATAATGCTTGCATATGTGGTAGATTACTGTTCATACTCTGCCTCCATTAAATAGAATATAGCATTAGTATGACCATATGCTTTAGATAATAGCCAGCTATTTCTTTTTAGTCCGCAGCTGTTTATTTTTATTACGGCTTGACGGCAGACTATGCTGTCTCCCAGACTTATGAGCACCAGGCTTTTGCTCGCTGCGCGGCGGACGAATCAGGCATTTTTCACTATAACCTATGAGATCTTGCCGATTGGCCTTTTGTAGAGCTTCATAAACTATTTTGTAATTTTTGGGATCACGATATTGCATTAACGCCCGCTGCATTTTCTTCTCATAATCGCTTTTGGCAACATAAACCTTTTCACCGGTCAGCGGATGTATCCCCGTATAGTACATGCAGGTAGACAGGCTGCCTGGCGAAGGAATAAAATCCTGAACCTGCTCTGGATGATATTTTAAATCACGAATAAACTCCGCCAGTTCGATGGCTTCTTTTAAGCCGGAACCGGGATGACTTGACATAAAGTAGGGTACTAAATATTGTTCTTTGCCAATTAGTTTATTAACCTGGTTGTAGGCCCGCATAAATTTAAGATAGGTATCTTTACCTGATTTTCCCATTAGCCGGGTAACATTGGGTGAAACATGCTCAGGCGCAACCTTTAGCTGTCCGCTGACATGATGCTCGCATAATTCGCGTAAAAATTCGTCATTATGCTCTGCAAGCAAATAATCATAGCGCAGTCCGGAACGGATAAACACCTTTTTAACACCAGGCAGCGCCCGCAGTTTTCTAAGTAAGCTTAAATAATCGCTATGGTCTGCGGTTAAATTCCGGCACACCTGAGGGCTAAGACATTGTCGTCCCTTACAAGTGCCGCGTACAGCCTGCTCTTTACAAGCTGGCATACGAAAATTAGCAGTCGGTCCGCCGACATCATGGATATAGCCTTTAAAATCAGGCATTTTGATAATTTTTTCAGCTTCCTCTAAAATAGATTCCTGACTGCGGCTTTGAATAATTCGCCCTTGATGCGAAACAATGGCACAAAAAGAACAGCCCCCAAAACAGCCGCGATGACTTACCAAGCTAAACTTTACTTCCTGGATAGCTGGTACTCCCCCCATAGCTTCGTACATAGGATGATAGGTCCGCTGATAAGGAAGTCCGTATATTTCATCCATTTCCGATGTGGTGAGCGGCAGCGCCGGCTGATTTTGCACAACTGAATATTCTCCATGATTTTGAACAATCGTCTTGCCCCTAAGCGCATCCTGCTCTTCATATTCTACCTTGAAAGCTGCGGCAAACTCCTTTTTGTCAGTGCTGACTTGATCAAAGCTTTGAACTTCTAAATAGTCCCATAAATGTTCAAGGGAAGTGCTGCGATAACAAGTACCCTGTACCTGCCGAATATCATTTACCGCAATACCCGCAGCCAATTGTGCGGCGATTTCAGTCATTTGTCTTTCACCCATGCCGTAAATCAGTAGATCGGCACGGCTGTCAATCAAAACTGAACGCCTTACACTGTCGGACCAATAATCATAGTGGGCAAACCGTCTAAGGCTTGCTTCAATACCACCAATGATAATTGGTATATTTTTCCATACTTCACGAATGCGGTTGCAATACACGATTGTAGCCCGTTCGGGCCGCATGCCCGCTTTACCGCCAGGTGAATAATTGTCTTTGCTGCGATATTTCTTAGCTGCAGTAAATTTATTTAATAAAGAATCTAAATTACCCGCCGAAACCAGTACCCCAAGCTTAGGTTTGCCAAGCTTTTTAAAATCCTGAGTAGAACGCCAGTCAGGCTGGGCAATTATCCCTACTTTGAAGCCTCGTTTTTCTAAAAGGCGGCAAATGATTGCAGGTCCAAAGCTCGGATGATCCACATACGCATCTCCGCTGATAAATAAAAAATCAAGCTGATCCCAACCGCGCCTTTCCATATCCTGTTTGGAAACCGGCAAAAAACTAGTATTCATAAAACATCTCCTACATATAACGGTGAAAATATTACCATGTTTTTTCTTTTTTATATTATTTATATTTAATCGTAGGGGCAATTCAAGAATTGCCCTTGCTAGCTGGAAACAACCTCTGTTAGTACATCTGTACCAGTAGGGGTAATTCGTGAATTACCCCTACACATAAACAACAATTTTTAATATTAGTGATATTAGATTATAATGCGTTATATATTACTTTTTAGCAGTAAAAGTTTTTTCGACTACTTCACCGTTCTCGCCAAGCTTGCCGGTCGGCTGACCGTTATATGTCAGGTCTATCGCACTGGCATTGCCCGCTTTCAGAACAATATTTTTTTCAGCTTCCCAGGTCATATTTTCGCCTGTTTTAGCCGTTCCCTGATATACTTCCTTGCCGTCAGCCATTACCAAGGTCCAGCAATTTGCGGTAAATTTAGCCGTAACAACAACAGTCTTGGTTTGCACCTGCGGCGCGGCCTTTTCCGGCTGACTGGGTGCAGGGAGAGTTGGGGCCGGTGTTGTTTCCTTAACCTGATTTGGCGTTTGCCCAGTGCTAAGCCACCAAAAGGCGGCGCCTGCCGCTATGACTATCAAGAAAATAGCAGCAATCCGCCCAAAACCTGTATTTTTACTAGCTGACCGTTCCCGTCTCTCTTCCGCTTTACGCGTCCCTGCCGAGGTTTTTTTTTCAGCTTCTACCGCTTCTTCTGGCATTTCTTGATTTTGGTTTTGCCGATAAACCTCGATTACACTTTGTGCATCTAAGCCCAAATAGCTGGCATAATTACGAATAAAACCTTTCAGGTAGACCTCGCCGGGAATAACCTTAAAATCATTCTCTTCAATAGCCTTTATATATAAAGATCTAATACTGGTTCCTATCTCAATATCCTTAATCGATAATCCTTTTTTTTCGCGTTCAGAACGTAATAATTCGCCAACAGTTTGCATACAAATTGCCTCCTCCTCTTTGAATGCTGCCTTTACATCAGTTATTATTCCTTAAAATACAGTGTATTAATCTGGTCGGAACTCATTAAAATATCGCGTGGTTTACTGCCCATATTCGGTCCGACAATTTTCATTTCTTCCATAGTATCAATAAGTCTCCCGGCCCGCGAATAGCCAATGCGAAATTTTCTCTGCAGCATAGAAGCAGAGGCTTGTCCTGTTTCCATAACCATACGTATAGCATCTTCTAACAGTTCATCTTCAAATTTTTCCGGCTCCTGACCGCTGCCCGGCTGAGTCTTTTCATAAGTAGTTATCTCTTCCGTATACTCAGGCTCAACTTGGGGCTTGATATAATTTATCAGTGCTTCTACTTCGCTGTCCGAAATAAAAGCACCCTGAACCCGAAGCGGTTTGGCCGCCCCTACCGGATAAAACAGCATATCACCTTTACCTAATAATTTCTCCGCGCCGGCCATATCCAAAATAGTTCTAGAATCAATTTGTGAAGATACCGCAAAAGAAATGCGCGAAGGAACATTAGCCTTAATAGTTCCGGTAATAACATCAACTGAAGGACGCTGCGTCGCTAGTACCAAATGAAGACCGGCCGCTCTGGCCTTTTGCGCTAAACGGCAAATAGCATTTTCTACATCTACCGGTGCAGCCATCATTAAATCAGCTAATTCATCAATAATGATTAAAATTAGCGGCAAGCCGGCACCATCAGCAATTTCGTTATATCTACTGATATCACGGACACCTGCCCCAGCAAACACAGCATACCGCCGTTCCATCTCCTGCACCGCCCAGTTTAAAGCGGCAGCAGCCTTTTTGGCGTCTGTTACAACAGGCGTCATCAGATGCGGAATACCATTATAATTAGAAAGTTCTACAACCTTCGGATCAACCAAAATAAATTTAACTTCTTCCGGCGTGGCCTTAAACAAAATACTTGAAAGCAGTGTATTAATGCAGACACTCTTACCCGAACCAGTAGCACCAGCTACCAGCATATGCGGCATTTTGCTAAGATCAGCAATAATTGGCTGTCCGGCAATATCCTTACCTAAAGCTACAGTTAAATGCGACTTAGCCTTTATAAATTCTTCGCTTTCAAGAACTTCTCTGAGATGTACCCCCGTAACGTCTTTGTTGGGGACTTCTATGCCAATAGCCGCCTTGCCAGGAATAGGAGCCTCCATACGAATGCCGGTAGCCGCAAGTTTAAGCGCAATATCATCAGATAAGCCTACAATCTTACTAACTTTTACCCCAGCCGCAGGTTCAATCTCATATCTGGTTACTGCGGGTCCTTGGCAAGTATTAATAATTTTAGCACTTACGCCAAAGCTTTGCAACGTTTCCACTAAAAGTGCAGCATTCTCAGAAATTCCCTTAGATACTTTAGGCTGTTTAGTTTTACTAACCTTTTTTAATAAAGCTACCGGCGGCAGCTTGTACGTAGAAATTACCGCTTGCTTGTCAGACTTAATGCCAAGCGGCTCAGCCTTAACTAGCGGCGGCTGCAGCGTTACCTTTTGGGGAGGACAGGGCTCTACTTCCGCTTGTTCTTCCTTTATGGGCGTCTCAGGCGTGGCCTTAAAGAGGCTATCTTCTTTGTCTTGATCATAAAAACGTCCTTTGGCCGCTGTCAAAAACGGTTTTTCTCTTGTGCGGGCAACAAAGTCGCTAAATTCCGTTGTTCCTGCCGCTACCGCTTCCCGCGCTGTTTCAATTCCTTCTTCCGCCTTTTTCTTGGCTACAACCAAAGTCCGATTGAGCGACCAGGTAGTTGTCGCAATAACACAACAAATGGCTATTGCTACCAATACTATAATTGTCCCATCTACCCCAAATAATTTTCGCAAAAAGAATAAAACCATTCCGCCAACCAAACCACCGCCCGGCACTAAACTTTCGGGCATAATTTCTTTACCAGGCGCAATTTGAATATGATGATAAATAGCTAAAAGCAATAAATACAAAAGCACAACCCCCCAAAATTTCAGGGAGTAATTAATTTCCAGTCGAGTCCAAATATAACGGGAACCAATTGCGACAAGGAGCAGTGGAACCAGTGGCGCCCCCATACCAAAAGCATATTTTTGAATACCAACGAAAAATAGCCCGACAGGTCCGGTGTTTAAACCAAGGAGACTGATACCGCCAAGTAATCCCACTGTAAACATAATAATTCCCAATAATTCATACTTTACTTCCGGCGACAGTTCTGAAAAAAGCTTAGGCAAAGTATACCACCTCTAAAAGTATTTCTTTCTACAAAGACAAATAAAATCCTGCAAGTTAATTAAAAAGCCCTTAAGCTCAAGAAAAAGCGCTCTCTTTTTAGGAGAGCGTTACTACTAGCCGTAAGTTATTATCGTGCCCGGCTGGTTGTCATTACAGAGATATTCTGCCGGATCAGTGCTGATCAAACGCACGATTTTATATTGATTATGCGCAATATTTTCGAGTAAGAGTCTGCGCCCGTTATACTCTGCTTCAATATACACAGGCGAAGTTTCTATTCCGTCAAGTACGGCTTCAATAGGCATGGCTGTCCAGAGTATCACTATTGCTTCACTCCCCCGCTTTCTTTCTGCGCTTTGATTAGCTCCTTTAGTTTCTGCTGCGCCTGCGCTACACCGCCAACTTCGTTAATAAGTCCATATTTTACTGCATCCTTGCCCCCAACCGAAGTACCGATATCTCGTGATAATTCGCCTGTTTTAAACAAAAGTTCCTTCCATTTTTTCTCAGGTACATTTGAATGCGTAACAACAAATTTATTAACCCGATCCTGCATCTTTTCTAAGTAATCAAAGGAACTAGGCGCACCGATAACAAGGCCTGTTAATCGAATAGGATGAATGGTCATAGTAGCGCTTTCCACAATATACGAGTAGGTTGCCGATACAGCAATCGGCACGCCAATACTATGGCCTCCGCCCAGTACAATGGATACCGAAGGTTTAGACATGCTGGCAACAAGCTCAGCAATGGCAAGTCCTGCCTCCACATCGCCGCCTACCGTGTTTAAGAGCAGCAAGAGACCCTCTATTTCCTGACTTTGTTCTATTGCCACCAATTGGGGCATAACATGTTCGTATTTGGTCGTTTTATTTTGGGCAGGCAGTATCATGTGCCCCTCGACCTGACCAATAATTGTCATTACATGTATATTGCTCTTGACGACAGGTACTTCTGTCGTGCCTAACTCTTGAATATTTTCAGCTGCAGAAGCCGTTTTTTTGGCTTGCCTGGTTTTTTTAGGAGACTCTGCAGGCGGTGCAACATGTGGCTGTTCAGGATTAACCTCCGGTGGCGCTACTACTGGATTTTCATTTTCAAACATGCCCTTACCTCCCGTATAAAAGTTTGTATATAGTATTAACAATGTACAAATTTTCATACAAGCTGCGCCACTCATAAAAATTGCTGTCTCGAGCTTCGAGACAGCAATTTAACTTATACTTCCATTATGATTGGTAAAATCATTGGTCGCCGGCGCGTTTTTTCATAGAGATACTTACTAAGAGCATCTCTGATATTAGCTTTAATGGCAGCCCATTCGACAATACCATTTGTTTCACATTTTTCCAGAGCCATTCTTACTTTATCTTTGGCATCTTCCATTAATTGCTCTGATTCACGCACATACACAAACCCACGCGAGACAATATCAGGTCCGGCTATTACGCAGCCGCGCTGCTTATCCATCGTAACAACCACAATCAAAATACCATCCTGGGATAATTGCCGCCGGTCTCTGAGCACGATATTACCTACGTCACCTACGCCCAGGCCATCAACCAATACATTGCCTGCTGTAACCTTGCCAGCAATACCGCCCTTATCTGCAGAAAATTCAAGGATCTGACCATTTTCTGCGACAAAAATATTTTCTTTGGCTAGTCCCAATTCCTGCGCTAATTTGGCATGTTTTTTCATATGACGATACTCGCCATGCACCGGAATAAAAAACTTCGGACGCACTAAGTTATGGATAAACTTTAGCTCCTCTTGACTGGCATGTCCTGATACATGAATACCTGATTTGGCTTCATAAACGACTTCTGCCCCCTGCCTAAACAGAAAATCAACGGTACGGGAAACTAATTTTTCATTGCCCGGAATAGGTGTAGCCGAAATAATGACAGTATCACCAGGAACTATTTCCACCTTACGATGATCTGACATCGCCATTCTGGTCAAAGCCGACATAGGTTCACCCTGACTGCCTGTAGTGATGATAACAATTCCTGAAAGTGGATAGTTATTGATCTCATCAACATCAATCAAAACACCTTCCGGCACCATCAGATAGCCTAATTCCATAGCAATATTTACGACATTTACCATACTGCGGCCCAGTACGCAAACTTTTCGTTTGTATTTGCAGGCTGTGTCAATGGCCTGCTGAATACGATGCACATTAGAAGAAAATGTAGCAATAATAATCCGTTCCCTTGCGGTACGGAAGGTTTCATCAAAGGTCGAACCAACCGACCGTTCACTTGCTGTATAGCCAGGACGCTCGGCATTAGTACTGTCAGCCATCAGCACCAACACTCCCTGATCACCAAGTTCGGCAAACCTATGAAAATCAGTTACCCTGCCGTCTACCGGTGTTTGATCCAGCTTAAAATCTCCGGTATGCACAATAGTACCGATCGGCGTCTTTATGGAAAGCGCCACCGAATCAGCAATACTATGACTGACGTGAATAAAACCGACCTTAAACGGACCTATCTGCACCTGATCGCCAGCTTTTACCGGCGTTAACCTTTTCGCTGAAGTATTTTTTTCTTTTAAACGTCCTTCTAAAATCCCTAGAGTAAGTCTTGTACCATACACCGGCGCGTCAATATGTTTTAAGAGATACGGCAGCGCCCCAATATGATCTTCATGTCCATGGGTCAGGACAACTGCCCGAATTAAGTCGCGATTATCCATTATATAGGACATATCAGGAATAACCAGGTCAATCCCCAACATATCGTCTTCAGGAAACATAAGACCTGCATCAATTATAATCATATCATCCCCATAGCGGATGATGGTCATATTTTTTCCTATTTCCCCCAAACCGCCCAAGGGAATAATCTGAAATTTTTGTGGTAATTTTGCCAAAAAAAAGTACACCTCCAAATATTTATCTGTTACAATGCCGTCCATCTATAAAAAAATCCATAGGGTCTTTATACAGTAAAACCACTGGCCGCACTATCCACTTGTTTATTATTATAACGTATTTACAAAATTACAACAAGTACCACAGCAAATTTAGAACTTATTATGTGCAAAATACCACTCTAAGCCAAAAAAGAGGTGTCGCATGAGATAATAAAGGGACGGAGTTGTTGACAACCACTATGTCAACGACTCCGTCCCCAAGACACCTTATGCCAATTTTATTCCGGCATCCAGCAACGCTTTTTGAATTTTTTCTGTCTCTTCCTTCGTAGCATTTACCAGTGGCAGCCTCACCGGACCGGCGTTTAGACCGGTAAGCGCAACGGCCTTTTTTACAGGTATGGGATTGGCCGTAATAAACATGGCCTTAAATAACGGCAGTAAACTTAAATGTAAGGCTTGCGCTTTCTCCATATTACCGCTAAAAAACGCGGTAATCATTTCCTTTAGTTCTTTGCCTGCCACGTGGGCGGCAACACTAATTAGTCCCGAGCCTCCAACCGCAAAGGTCGGCAGCGCCAGAGCATCATCGCCGCTATAGACCAAAAAGTCCTTGGACGTACATCTGACAACTTCCGCAATTTGCTCTAAATTGCCGCTGGATTCTTTCACACCAACAATATTTTTTAGTGCAGCCAGCCGCTCTATGGTTGCTGGCAAAATATTGGTACCAGTTCTTCCCGGCACATTGTACACCAGCATGGGTAAATCAATGGCTTCAGCAATGGCCTTAAAGTGCTGATAAAAACCTTCCTGCGGCGGTTTATTATAATACGGGCCTACTAATAGCGCCCCATGTACACCCACTTTTGCGGCCTCACGGGTAAATTCTATGGTAGCTTTGGTATCATTGGAACCAGTACCGGCAATTACAGCTGCTTTATCGCCTACCGCATCAAGTACAGAGGCAAAAAGTTTGAGCTTTTCTGTCTGGGTCATGGTAGCTGCTTCCCCTGTCGAGCCGGCCACAACGAGTCCATCTGAGCCATTTTCAACTAACCTTTTCGCAAGCTCCGCGCTCGCCTGATAATTTACACTATAATCGTCATTGAATGGCGTAACCATAGCTGTTAAAAGCCTGCCAAACTTCGTCATACAAAACTCCCTCCCCCTATCGGACTTTAACCTGATAGCCCGAATTTTCCATGTAAAGCAGTTACCGCAGATTCTACATCCGCCTTCTTAACAAGAACAGAGATGGAAGCATTGGAATCCACTGTTTGCAATATAGTTACATCATTAACAGCTAAGGCTTCGGCAAAAGTAGCCATCACACCAGGCACTTCCCGCATCCCGCCGCCTACTACTGATACTTTGGCACATTCTAAAATGACTTCGACGGAAAATCCCAGTGACGTAAGTTTTTCTGCTGCTTTTTGCGCAAGTTCCTCACTAACGGTAAACATAATCTGCCCTGGATGAATATTAATTAAGTCTACACTAATTTTACCTTCCGCCATGGCGTTAAAAGCCTTAAAACTAGCATCATGAGTTTCCTCATTGCCCAAGTTTATTTTGATTTGCGCAATATTGGTCAAGTACGTTACCCCTGTCGCAATTTGGTCTCTTACAATAGGCGCATCCGCGTTTTCTTTGGCGATATTTGTAATTAGCGTGCCAGGAGCATCAGAGAAAGTAGATTTTACAATCAGCGGAATATTCTTCTGCATCGCAATCTCTACAGCCCGCGGGTGAATTACTTTTGCACCCTGCTGCGCCAGTTGACAAACTTCACCGTAATTTATACAATCAAGAATCTTGGCATTTTTAACTATGCGGGGATCAGCTGTCATGATGCCATCCACATCGGTATAAATTTCTACCATCTCGGCACTGAGTGCTGCCCCTAAAGCAGCAGCAGTTGTATCACTGCCGCCGCGGCCAAGTGTAGTAAATTCGCCTTCAACCGTCATACCCTGAAAGCCGCATACAACAGGTACTTTACCGGTCTTCGCCAGATTAATGAGGCGAGCCGGGTCAATCTTGAGGATTCGGGCATTGCCGAAATTGCAGTCTGTAATAATCCCTGCCTGCCCACCTGTAAGCATTACTGCATCAACGCCCTCTGCTTGCAAGGTGGCGGCCATAACCACGGCCGAGATCATTTCACCACAATACATAATTTGATCCAGTTCACGCGCGGCCACATCCTGACAAATACCTTTTGCTACCCCTATGAGCGTATCGGTAGCATAGCACTCTCCCTTGCGGCCCATGGCCGAAACTACAACAACCGGGCGGTACCCCTCTTCAAGTGCTTTTTTTATTTTCCCGACTGCCTTTTTTCTCACATCAGACGTTGCTACCGAGGTCCCGCCGAACTTCTGGACAATGATTTGCATTCTTTACACCTCAAACCATTTTGTGCTCAATCATATACTCCGCAATCTGCAAAGCATTGAGTGCCGCACCTTTTCTTATCTGGTCACCAACAACCCAAAGATTCAGACCATGAGCGATTGATTTATCTTCACTAATACGACCGACAAATACCTCATCTTTATTGGAAGAATAAAGCGGCATCGGATATTCCATCTCAGCGGGGTTATCCTGCACAATAACGCCTGGGAACCCAGAAAGTGCAGCTTTGGCCTCAGCCTGTGACATTGGGCCATACAGTTCAAGATTAATAGATTCAGCGTGACTCCGATAAACAGGTACGCGGACGGTAGTAGGCGAAACAGCAATGGTTTGATCATTAAGTATTTTACGAGTTTCATTAACCATTTTCATTTCTTCTTTGGTATAATCGTCCTCGACAAAAACATCAATATGCGGAATGAGATTAAAGGCAATTTGATAGTGTTTAGGCAGACTGGCACTTGGTAAAATATTAGCCTCAACCGGACGATTTTCAAGCACGGCCTGTGTTTGATTGGTAAGTTCGTCAATGGCTTCTTTGCCGGCGCCGGAAACTGCCTGATACGTCGAAACCACAATCCGTTTAATTTTTACTTGATCATAGATTGGTTTTAACGCCATCAGCATAATAATTGTAGAACAGTTTGGATTGGCAATAATGCCTTTATGATCTTTAATAGCTTCAGGATTTACTTCCGGTACGATAAGCGGTACTGCCGGGTCCATACGAAATGCACTGGAATTATCAATAACCACCGCACCACGCTTTACAGCTTCCGGCGCAAAGGTTTTGCTGGCAGCCCCGCCGGCAAAAAGTGCAATTTGAACATTTTCAAAAGATTCCGCTTTAGCTTCTTCGACAATATAGGTTTTTCCCATAAAATCAATTTTTTTGCCTGCCGAGCGTTTGGAAGCCAGCAGCTTCAGCTCATCAAATGGGAATTTCCGTTCTTCAATTAATTTTAAAAATTCCTGGCCCACAGCGCCGGTAGCCCCTAAGATTGCAACATTTGGTTTTTTCATTATTAATCGCTCCTCTTTATATATGCATTTAGTCTAAAATATGTTCAAGGCCAAACACCAGTCCGCTTAAGCTCATTACCTTTTTGCAGGCCAGCGTTACGCCAGGCATAAAGGATTCCCGTGAAATGGAATCATGCCGTATAGTTAAAGTTTGCCCTAACCCGCCAAAAATAACTTCCTGGTGCGCTACATATCCTGGCAGACGTACACTATGGAGACGTATTCCAGAATATTCACCGCCGCGTGCCCCCGCAAGCTTTTCAAATTCATTAGGATGCCCTTGCTGCCTTGTGCCTCTTACCTCAGTAATTAATTCTGCGGTGCGAAGCGCCGTACCAGACGGAGCATCCAGCTTTTGATCATGGTGCAGCTCAATTATTTCTACATTTGGTAAATATTTTGCCGCTTCCTGCGCCATTTTCATCATTAATATCGCCCCAATAGCAAAATTTGGTGCGATTAAGGCTCCAAGCTTATTTTCCTCACACAAGGCCTTAACTTCATTTACGTTTTCTTCCGTTAAACCGGTTGTGCCCACAACCGTACAAACGCCTTTTTTCAGCGCTATCCGGATATTTTGCATAACAGAAGAAGGATTTGTAAAGTCAACCATGACATCAGGCTTACACGTCTCAATAACTTTGTTTAAATCACTATTTGTAAGCACATCAAGTTTTCCAGTGCCAATTAAATCGCCCACATCAACCCTAGCTGAATTTATATCAACCGCACCAACCAGCTTAAGTTCCTGGTCATTATGTACTGCCTTCAGTACTTCCCGCCCCATTCTTCCATATGCACCGCACACTATTACTTTAATCACGCCTGCACCCCCAATTATTTTATAAGTAAAACACTCTTTCTACTAGTATAATAATTAACAGCCGGTGAAGTGCATCTCACCGGCTGTCCATCTACTAAGATAGGCAAAAAT
>JAJFUN010000170.1 GCA_021372375.1 Pelosinus sp.
GCCTGTATATTTAGGGCTGCCCCGGCCAGAATGCCTAGTATGGCAACTACTATGATAAGTTCCAGCAGGCTAACACCGCGCTGAGCATTTTTCATTAAAGTACCTGAGCTAGATACCAAGAAGTGATATCGCTCCCGTATAAAATGCTGATAAAGAGCCCGGCCGCAATAAACGGCCCAAACGGAATATAATCTTTACGACCCTTTATATGAAGGATAATTACCAAAATGCCGCTGACCCCGCCAATCAGGAAAGCTAAAAATAAGCAGAGTAAGGTCAGCTGCCAGCCGACCCATAGCCCCAGCGCCGCAGCAAATTTTATATCACCGCCGCCCATACCGCCGCGGCTGATTACCGCAATGAGTAGTAATAGACCGCCGCCGCTAAGAGCGCCAAGCAGCATATCTAAAAGGCCGACATCAGGCAAAAGTAAATTTATTATAACGCCAGCTATGGCAAACCAGACCAGTACCTTGTCCAAAATAAGCTGGTGATCATAGTCAATGAAAGTAATTACAATAAGAAAAGCTGTCAATATAAATACCTTTATCAGCTCGGCTGATAAACCTACCGTTATAAAGCACCACACAAACAACAATCCTGTCAAAAGCTCCACCAAAGCATAACGCGCCGCATAGCTCGCCCCGCAATAACGGCACTTGCCTTTGAGCCACAAATAACTTAGAATAGGGATCATATCATGCCAGCTAAGCCGCTGCTTGCACTGCATACAATGCGAAGGCGGCCAGACAATCGACATATTTAAGGGGAGACGATAGATACAAACATTAAGGAAACTGCCCATTACAATTCCAAAAATGAAGATAAATAATAAAATCAAGTGTTTTTCTCCCTACAAATTAATATTAGTAAAAAGTGAGAAATTATGTCAGAACAATGTCCTGACATAATTTCTGAAAAAATAATACCCGGTATAACTAGTTTACAATTTGTTCAACTGTATGATTATTGGCCCTATACCTAGTGGTGCCACCGACCTGATCAATAGTATATACCGCTTGTGGTTGATCAGCTGGCAGTAAGGATGATCTCCAAAGTCCTGTCGGCGGAGTCGGCAGAGCTCCGGTAGCCAAGAATGGTACAATATCAGCTTCAACAGGAACATCATGACCGTTTGCTATGGCCTGCTGAATAGCACTGTCAACGGTCCGTAAATCAGCAGCAATTCTGCTGCCTCTGGAGGTCATTGCCGACTGCTGGAATCTTGGGATAGCAATAGCCGCCAATACACCGATAATTACAACTACAATCATTAATTCAATGAGTGTAAAACCTTTTTGATTCTTTAACATTTTACGTAAATTCATCATCTTTTCTCACCTCCTTTCGTAGAATTTATTTCATGCCCTGACCGCTCACGAGACTAAAGAGCGGAATCATGATTGCCATAATGATGGTGCCGACCGTAATGCCTAAAAACATGATGATAACAGGCTCTAAGATACTGCTCAGGCGGCTGACGACATCGTCTACCTCACTTTCATAAAAATCAGCGATTTTCTCAAGCATCCTATCCATAGCGCCGCTTTCCTCCCCGATAGCAATCATCTGGGTAACCATTGACGGGAAGAGGGGACTATCGCTGAGCGTCCGGGAAAAGCTAATGCCTTCCTTTACATTTTCCCGGGCATTTTCGAGGGCGTCAAACACCACCAGATTGCCGCTGCTTTTTTTTACTACATCCAGCGCCATCAAAAGGGATACACCACTTTTGACCAAAGTACCCAGCGTACGGCTGAATCTGGCCACAGCAATTTTTTTTAAAATTTCGCCAAAAATCGGCAGTTTGAGTAGCACATTATCCACCGAAAAGTGAAATTTTCTATTTTTCTTATACGCCTGCACAAAGGCAATAATCAATGCTATAAGAACAGCTAGTATCAACAAACCATGATTTTGCAGCGCATTGCTGACGTCAATCAGAACCTGCGTCAATAACGGCAGCTCCAGGTTCATGTCCTTAAACATTGTCACAAAGGTCGGCATTACAAACACCAGCACCGCAACTACACAGGCAATAGCGGCAAGCATAATTACAGCCGGATAAGTCAAAGCTGACTTTACTTTGCCGCGCATTTTATATTCCTTTTCAAAGTAAACAGCTAGGCGCTCAAGAACATTATCAAGGATGCCGCCCAGTTCCCCGGCTTCAATCATATTAATCATCAGATTGGGAAATACATCCGGATAGAGCCCCAGGGACTTTGAAAATGTTTCGCCCTCCTTTACCTGTTTGTATACATCCTGTAAAACGCTCTTAAATTTTGGATTAGCAGTCTGCTCGATTAAAATGCCCAGACAGGTTACTATCGGCAGTCCGGCATCAACCATGGTGGAAAACTGCCGGCAAAACACCGCCATTTCCTTCATGGTTACCCGCTGAAATTTATTCATAAAATCATTTAATGATGCATTGCCTCTCTTCGACTTTATCGCGGTGACAAAATAGCCCTGATCCCGCACATAGGAAGCAACCGCTGATTCATTTTCCGCCATGATGGTGCCTGTAATTAACTGTCCTGATCTGTTTTTCGCTTTATATAAAAAATTTTGCGCCATGTGCTCCACTCCTAAAGTTTTTCTTTTTTATGCCTCCATTAATCTTAGGAGAGTTTCCTGATTAATCGCCCTAGACAACGCCTCATCATATGAGATAACACCACGGCGATACAAATCCTTTAGAGAATTATCCATCGTCTGCATACCATAGCGTCCGCCGGTTTGTAAAATGGACTGTATCTGATGAGTCTTGCCTTCCCGAATAAGATTGCGGACTGCAGGATTAGCAATAAGAACCTCCAACGCGACAACCCTTCCTGCACCATCCATACGCGGCAAAAGCTGCTGGGAAACAATACCCTGTAGGGTAAAGGACAGTTGTA
>JAJFUN010000065.1 GCA_021372375.1 Pelosinus sp.
TAAAGACTATATTGCCATGCCCAAGCCAAACGGCTATCAATCAATTCACACGACCGTTTTTGCCGACGGGGGCGAGCTGATCGAAATTCAAATCCGGACTCGCCAAATGCACGATCAGGCCGAAAACGGGATCGCCGCTCACTGGCATTACTCGGAGAAAAAGAGTACTTTGGACTATTTGCGTCGAAAAAATAGCCATGTTCCGTCGGGTGAGCTTCGTTGGGTTGAAGAGTTGGCCCGCTGGCAAAATTCGCTCAAGCTGCTGCAGTATGGGTTTAATGAATACGATCTGTACGAATACGCAAATCCTGGCCAGCTGCTATCTACCGTACCGGTCGAAGATGGCACCGAGAGCCTCACTGACGCCATCGTAGCAACGCAGGCTGCCGTACTTGTTCCTGCCGCAGACTATCCTTATGTAACAGTTGAAGTAGACTTACCGGAAAAAGTAAAGGCCCCCTTGTATAGGGGGCAAAAAATCGGTGAAATCGTCTTTTTTGTTAAGGATAAAGCGATAAAAACCGTAGATATAGTTGCCGGGCAAGACATAGAAGAACGCACCCCTACCCGCATTTTTTTCAATAAACTAATATACATCTTCCGCTGCCTATCCGGCTGGGGCTTTATATAAGGACTGCGGCAACAAGCCAAATTTAAGCGCGGCGATAAAAGAAGGGTAAATAATGCTGAAAGCCAATATCACGGAAATTAAGAATGGCCTCGGTACCGCCCACAAATAATACTCCTCCGGGTTTGAGCGCCGTCAAAAAGCGGCGATATAATGCATCCTTTGCTTCTTCGGTAAAATAGATAACCACGTTGCGACACAAAATCAAATCAAAGCCTGTTTCAAACTTATCCAGTAATAAATTATGCCGTTTAAATTCTACGCGTGACTTAATTTCCTCACTAATATAAAAATTCCCGTCCACCTGTTTAAAATATTTACCAGCCCTGGAATCCGAGATATTTTTAAATTCATTACTAGTATAAATGCCTTTTTGCGCTTTGGCCAGTATTTCCACATCCAGATCTGAGGCCAAAATACGATGTTTAGTATGCGGCGTAAGCTCAGCCAAAATCATCGCCAGCGAATAAGGCTCGGCGCCGATGGAACATCCCGCACTCCAGATATTGAGTTTGGGACTTTTCTGCAGTAATTCGGGCAATACCTTTTTTTCCAGTTCAATAAACTTTTCAGGTGTCCGAAAAAACTCAGTGACGTTAATTGTCAAATAATCTACGAAATCTTTGAAAAGCTGCTGATTTTTATCAATTAAATTAAAAAATCCCATATAAGAAGTTACGCCATGACGAGCCATGAGATTATTAATCCGTCGCTGCATTTGCGCCGGTTTATAATAATTCAAATTTATGCCTGATTTTGCATTAAATTTTTCTTTAAAGCTTTCCCAATCTTTTTCGTTCACAGTGTAATCCTCCGCTATTACTATACTTAAGTTTAATATTCGACAAGAGTTCCTAAAATTCCTACTTACTTTTTAGATTACACCACAAACTTTATTTCCGTCATTTAACATACCTGCGCGGTACACGTTTGCCGACCATACATACCACTTCATAGTTAATGGTCCCCATATGCGCCGCCACTTCCTCAACCGAAATTTCGCCGCCGCCAAACAAGAGAACCTCATCGCCTGCCAAAGCTCCCTCAACTGTGGTAACATCGATCATACATTGATCCATACAAACTCTGCCGACAAGCGGTGCACGTTGCCCCCGTATCAGCACATGCGCCTTGCCCGCCATCAGCCTTGTCCAACCATCAGCGTACCCTACCGGCAAAGTTGCAATTTTGCTTGGTACGCCAGTAAAAAAAGTCCGCCCATAACTAATAGACTGACCTGCCGGCATTTGTTTAATATAGGCGATTTGCGTCTTAAAACACATCGCCGGCATTAGTTCAATAGTATGCTTGACCTCGTCTGACGGCCATAAGCCGTACAAAATAATTCCCGGGCGTACCATATCAAGATGCGTCTCCGGCATTTCGAGGGTAGCTGCACTATTAGCAATATGTCTGATAGGTATCTGTATGCCTTGTGCCTCAATACCGGCTAACGCTGTTTGAAATCTTCTAAACTGCTCTTTAGCAAAACTTTTATCCCGGCAGTCGGCTGTCGCAAAATGTGAAAATACTCCTTCAATTTCAATACCAGGAAGTTTAGCCAGAAATGCGGCAAACTGGCCAGTCAATGCGGGTTCAATACCAATCCGCCCCATCCCTGTATCAACTTTGATATGAACCTTGACTTTTTTCTTAAGTTTTACGGCGGCGTCTGATAAAGCCTGGGCCGCTTCGACAGAAAACACCGTTTGAGAAATATTATTAGCCACTACTTCCTCTGCCCCACTAGGCGGGGTATAGCCCAAAATCAAAATAGGCGCTGAAAAATTAGCCTGTCTAAGTTCTATGGCCTCCTGCAAAAGCGCTACCGCCAGATAGTCCGCGCCATTTTTGAGCGCTGTTTCAGCAACCTTTATGACCCCATGCCCGTAAGCATCGGCCTTAACAACAGCACAAAATTTGGTTGTCGGCTTTAACAGTCTTTTTATCTGCTGTACATTCTGTGCTACTGCTGCTAAATCAATTTCAGCCCACACTGGTCTTTCCATAGTATTCCCCCTAGTCCAATCACGAAAATAAAATGCAAACCAGGACACCCTCCGGCTATCCTGGTTCATTTAGCAATTATTTGTAATATTACCGTAAAGAAAGCTGCGGCTTTAGGTTTTCCGCCTTGGTCTTCTCATACCGTACAATCAAGGTATCAAGCATAGCACTTAAGTCGGTTACTTCCTGATCTGCCAGATTGCCGCTCTTAGCTAACACCAACTCATGAAGGCGTAATCTTAATGTTTCAATTTCGTGCTGCTGTTCATTCAAATTGAGCATATGCCTACTCCTTCTACACATTATATACCTTATATATTCGTTTTAAAACTTCTAATTCCTCCTCTGTTTTGCATTTTATTACCAAGTAAAACCTTATATGCCATTGGAGACACTATTTACGTAAAATTTTTAGGCATAAAGAGCCGAAAAATGCCGATACTATGAACACTACACAACAGGGAGGTGATAGCATATGTCAAGAAGCAACAGACCTGTCAATCCAACGGCAGAAAACGCCCTTGATCGCATGAAGTTAGAAGTAGCATCAGAACTGGGAATCTCCGAAAGAGTTCGCTCCCAGGGATGGTCGACTATGACTTCGGCGGACTGCGGCCGTGTCGGTGGACACATGGTACGCAAAATGATTGAGCAATATGAATCCTCCATGGGCGGTGCCAGCGCTACCAGCAGTACCGCTGGTACTATGACTGCACAGTTTGATGCCAACAACCAACCCTAACTTTTCCGACTCATCCAGGCGGCATAATGCCGCCTTTTTTATTGTATGTTATTAGCCCAAAAATATTCATCAATTACTGCGCCTGAAATGAAACCGTAATTTCTGTCCCCGTATCTACAATACTTCCAGGCGCAATACTTTGACTAACAGCAGCCCCGGTACCCGCTGGAATGAGCCCGAGACCGAGCCTTCCCAAATCGTCACCCGCTTGGCGTAAGGTTTTGCCAATTACATTCGGCACCAATACCTTACCTGCCGACAGGCTGCTTACGGCAGCGGTATATTTGCCGCCAGACTGGGTCCTTGCTGCAGCCTGCGGTAAATTTGTATCAGGCGGAATATTGAGATGCCGCATAATCTGTGCAGCAATTTCACTAAACACCGGCGCAGCAATTTGCCCGCCATAATAAATGCCTGCAGGATCATCAATAATAATCAACACGGCAATCTGCGGATCCTCTACCGGCCCAAACCCGATAAATGAGGCTATATAATGATTGGCTATATAACCACCATTAGGATTTAGCTTTTCAGCAGTACCTGTTTTTCCTGCAAAGTGATAGCCTTTTACACTGGCTTTATGACCGCCGCCTTCTGATACTTCCTTTTCCATCATGTCCGCTAAAGTATGAGCTGTATCCGAACTGATCACCTGACGCACTACCTCGGCAGATGCGGCAGATTCCACTGTTCCGTCCTCTTTTTGCACTTCTTTGATAATATGGGGTTTTAAAAGCACCCCATCATTGGCAATAGCTGCAACTGCCCTAACCAGCTGCAGCGGAGTAACCGCAATACTTTGGCCGATAGACATGGTCGCAAGATCTGACTCGCGCATTTCCTTAGGGTCAAACAAGATACCTTCTTCTTCGCCCGGCAATTCCACGCCGGTCTGTTTGCCAAAGCCAAAAGACCTGACGTAATCTGTCAGTTTGGCCGCACCAAGGCGCATGCCCACTTGGACAAAGCCTGTATTAATCGAATCTTTTAAAATTGTCAAAAACGAAACCGTACCATATGGCTCACTTGTCCAATTATTAATCCGCCGCCCGGATACTTCGATATAGCCATTATCCACAAACGTTTCATTTGGCGTTACCACCCCTTGCTGCAGACCAGCCGCCGCAACAATAGTCTTGAAAGTTGAGCCAGGCTCATAAATCGTCGAAACCGCCCTATTTTTCCAATCCTCGCTATTATAACTAGAAAATTTGTTGGGATTATAACCAGGACGATTGGCCATGGCTAGTATCTCCCCTGTCCGGGGATTTAATACAATCGCCGTCGCGGCCTTGGCACTAGTATTCACCATAACCTTATCAAGGCTTTGCTCCACAATAAACTGAATAGTGCTGTCGATTGTAAGATATACACTCTTGACCTGCTTGTGCGGCACAAAAGTAAAAATCGACTTAAATATCGGTATGCCATGACTATCTGTTTCCACAGCCATTTCCGATAATTTCCCCTTAATCGTTTTGTCAAGCGTCATCTCCACGCCATCAAGACCGATATCATCCGTACCAACAAACCCCAGCACATGGGAAGCTAGCATATCATTCGGATAATACCGTTTACTTTCTTCAACAAACCCTAAGCCCTTAATATCCTGTTCTTTAATCAGCGCCGCTACCTTCTGTGCAACTTCCGGCTCCAGCGTCCGTTTAATCCAGATAAACCTGGCCCCGCTGTCAAATATCCCCTTTAGCTCGCCCTTATCCATGCCTAAAACAGGCGCCAGTGAGCCTGCTAGCTCACCATGGTCCTGGTTAACTTCTGTTGTATTTACATACAAGGACTTAGTTAAGCTGCTGATTGCAAGTTCTCTGCCGCTCCTATCATAAATTGTCCCCCGCGGCGACTGCAGCACTTTATTATCCATCACCTGATTTTGAATACGCTCTGTAAGATGCTTGCCTTCAACAAACTGTATCCAGCCAATCCGCCCCACCAGCACTACCGCCGCCAGCAGCATGAGACTAAGCACCCCGGCTGCCCGCCGCTGCACAAGGGCGGGCGAAGTATGTATTTTTCTGCGAAACTTCATATATATCAACCTTTCCAAAATAGGTGTTACGCTTTATACCTAGAATTTTCTCTAACGATATAATATTCGTCTCAACCCACGGTTTTCCCTTTCAGAGTATTAAAACTTATTGACATACCGCACAATCTAAAAGGAGGTCAACGGATTAACCGTCAACCTCCTCTTTATTAATCAAAACTATTTCTTTAATAAAGCTTCAATCCGTTCTAAACCCTTGGTGATATTCTCCAAAGATGTTGCATAGGATAGCCTTACATGGCTGTCTATGCCAAAACCTGAACCCGGTACCAGAGCCACTTGGACCTTTTCCAGCAGCACATCGGCAAAATCATCTGAACCATTGATTTTCCGGCCAGCCACTTCACTGCCAATCAACTGGGAAATATTCATCATTACGTAGAAGGCTCCATTTGGCGTAACACAGGACAAGCCTGGTATGGAATTGATTTTCTTTACCATATAATTTCTGCGCTCAATAAATGCCGCTACCATTGTAGCCACGATACCCTGATCACCGCTAATAGCCGCCAGCGCCGCTTTCTGCGCAATTGAATTCGGATTAGAAGTAGCATGGCTTTGCATGTTGGACATAATTTTGGCAATTTCCGGACTTGATGCGGTATAGCCGATTCGCCAGCCTGTCATAGCATAGGTTTTGGAAACACCATTAACGATAATAGTTTGCTGCTTTATTTTATCATTGATCGAGGCAATGCTTACATGCTTGTAGCCATCATAAATCAGCTTTTCATATATCTCATCCGAGACTATAAATAAACCGTGTGCTACGGCCAAATCAGCAATCTCTGCCAGTTCCGCCTGCGAGTAAATCATGCCTGTAGGATTGCTGGGGCTGTTAATAATAATTGCTTTTGTTTTTGGCGTTAGCGCCGCTTTAATCTGCTCGGCAGTAAACTTAAAACCGCTTTCTTCTGTTGTTGGTACAAATACCGGCACGGCATCGGCCATCTTCACCATTTCAGGATAACTAACCCAATAAGGCGCCGGGATAATAACCTCATCGCCAGGATTGCAAATTGCTTGAAAGGTATTTACGAGCGAATGTTTGGCTCCGTTGCTGACAACAATCTGGGCCGGCGTATAATCAAGCCCATTATCTTGTTTAAATTTATCACAGATGGCCTTTTTTAAATCCAGAATGCCTGAGGCAGGCGTATATTTGGTAAAACCGCCCTCAATCGCCGCAATAGCCGCTTTTTTAATATGTTCAGGTGTATCAAAATCAGGTTCACCTGCTCCAAAACCAATTACATCCAAGCCCTCCGCCTTCATTTTTTTGGCTTTGGCATCAATGGCTAATGTAGATGACGGACTAATGGATAATCCTTTTTTTGATAAATTCATATATAACATCCTCCCTATCTCTTTATATGAGTAATTTTTTAAAATAGTACTTTGTATATTGTACACAAGGTACTGATTAATCGCAATAAATGCTTCTCAATGGAGAAGCCCCGGCTAGCTTTATTTTTTAAGCCAGCCCAAGCGCAACATAGCATGTGCCATTTTATTACCAAGCACCGGCATCCGACGAATGTCCTTTTCTACTAGGGCGCCAGTAAATACGAGAACCAAACCATATACTATGCAGCCTAAAGTCATAGCAGCAATCGCGGCAATTGTACTATTATACAGTGATACGGCATGGTTAACAAGAAAAATAGTAACCCCCATGCAAGCTCCGGCAATTGCAATTTTTATGGTTTCCGGTATATTAATCGTAAAACCTGTATACCGTTTGATAAAGTATAGATTTAAGACCACCGCCACAGCAAAATCAGCATTAGTCGCCCATGCCGCCCCGGCAATTCCCAGCTGGGGCATAGCAGTCATAGTCCAGTTCATACCTACTTTTACGATCGCGGAAATAATCATATTAATAACAGGTATACCTGTATGTCCTAAACCCTGCAGCACGCCTGTTGTTACCTGATGAATGCCTAAAAATATAATGCCAACTGCTAAAATAGCTACAGGCAGCCCGGCTTCAGGTGCACCATAGAAAATATATGATATCTGGCCTGCTAACAAAAACAAGGCCACAAAACCTGGCACAGTAATAATATTAGCTACTCGCATAGCACCGGCCACGCGCCAAAACACCATCTGTTTATCTTTAAGCGCAGCCACTTCGGATACAGCCGGTACAATACTAGTGGCCAGCGAGGCTGTCAAAATAGTCGCCATATTAATTAAAGGTACAGCCATGCCCTGCAAATAACCAAAGAGCGTTGTGGCCTGCCCGACAGTATATCCTGCTATTTCCAAGCGATAAGGCACAATTAACGAATCCAGAATACTGACAATGGGCAGCATTAAACTAGCCATAGATACCGGGAGCGCTAACTTTACAATCCGTTTAATAATTGCAGAGCTGGCTTCCCGCGCTACGTCAGCCTGATGAACAAGTTTGGCCTTAAAGTCCTTTTGCAGACGAAAGTAATACCATAACAGCACACCGAAACCGGCCACAGCACCGCTAAAAGCGCCTAAACTGGCGCCGCCTGCCGCATATTCTACACCACGCGGCATCAGCATGCTGGCAAAAATCAGCATAGTAATAACCCTTAAGAGCTGCTCGACAATTTGCGATACCGCCGTCGGCATCATAAACTGCCAGCCCTGAAAATACCCGCGAAACCCAGCCAGCATAGTTACAAAGAAAATCGCCGGAGCCAGGGCAACGATAGACTCATACGCTCTGGCATCACGAACAATACGCTCAGCAATAAGCCAATCTGCCCCAAAATAAAGCAGTATACTCATGAGCACGCCGCTCACAGCAAGGACTGATAAAGAAAGGCAAAAAACCCTTGACGCGCCCTTAAAATCATTAATCGCCAGTTTTTCCGCGGTAACAATCGAAATAGCCACCGGAATACCTGCCGAGGAGACGGTAATTGCCAATAAGTAAATCGGATAGGCCAAATTATATAGTCCAATACCTTCCGCACTCATTACACGCGACAAAATCATCCAGTTCAAAGCACCAGTTACTTTTACAATAATGCCGCCAATCGTTAAAACCATGGCCCCTTTTAAAAACGTATTACTCATTGATTGTCCGTCTCCCGATTACCATTATCTCTAAAATTGCAGTAAATCATTTGTCCCATCAACAATCCTCCAAATAGTATCCTAACCTTAATCCTGCTACGTAAATAGAACGCTATGCGTTTTTAAAATACCAAAAAATAAGTAAAGTTTCGGCAATTTCCTGAAAATCAAACTATAGACCATTAACCCCAAATATTATACTTTTTAGCATGTGAGTCTATAACTTTTAATATATTCGCCTTTTTTTACCTGCACCCTCTTATTATACGTAAAAAAAGTAAAAAAAATAAGACATAAACTGGTTAAACCATTCATGTCTGCTTATTTTTTTAATTAGCCAGCATATTTAACCAGCATCCACTTCGCCTCGGTTATGCTTCCACCATAAAATACCAAGTACTGCCAAGACGGCAGCTACCACTAAAGCTACATTATGCCCCACGGTCTCCAGTTTGTGCCAGTTTTCCCCCAGCAGCATTCCCCCATAAACAAGCGCCATTGTCCAAGGCAGTGAGCCTAAAACGGTAAAGAGCGCAAACTTCTTGAAGTTTACATGCGCAAAACCTGCGGGCAAGGAAATAAACGTACGCACAACAGGCAGCAAGCGGCTATAAAAGGTGGCCTTTAGTCCATAGCGGTCAAACCACTTCTGCGCCAAATCCACATGTTTGTGCGATAATAATATATACTTGCCATATTGGTCAATGAAAGGCCTTCCCCCATAATAGCCTACCCCATAGGCGACTAGTGAGCCCAATAACCCGCCAATGACACCTGCAGCCACAGTGTAAGTAAAATTCAATTTGCCCATAAAAACTAAGTATCCGGCAAACCCAAATATCAGTTCACTAGGGACAGGCATGCACGCACTCTCCATTGCCATACCAATAAGAATCGCGGTATAGCCCCATACATCAATATACCCAATAATTGCTTCATAAAACTGTTCCATTCCCATTCTCCTCTTTCTGATTCGACTACAAAACATCAATATAATACTGTAATTAAGCAAATAGCTTTTTATATATTCGACTTCTTTTGTCTGCACCCTTTATTATACGTAAAAAAAGTAAAAAAATAAGCATATATTGGTTAAGAGGTTTAATCTCTGTCTTCTGAGAGAATGTTAAGAAATTAGCCCGCTAAATTCTAAGCCATTGCAAAGGGAAATGCAGTTCAACGTAGAAATTGATAAATACAATAATTATCCTTCCAGGAGGCATTACTTTGAGACTATATATTATCCGTCATGCAGATCCGGACTATCCTAACAACACGATTACCGCAACAGGCCATCTCGAAGCCCAAGCACTGGCTAAGCGGTTAAAGCGACAAGGCCTTGACCGCATATTTGTCTCCCCGCTGCCAAGAGCCATCCATACCATGCAGTATACGGCAGCTGCCCTAAACTTAAAGGCTGACATCTTAGAATGGACCAAAGAACTGGATGTACTGCGCTTTAAAAGTACCCCCGCCTGGCCAATCACCTGTGCCTGGGACATTCCGGCAGAAGTAGTGCTAAACAGAGACCCATTGCCGTCACAGAAGGACTGGCATACTTTGCCTGAGCTGCAGGAATTTGCGGCGAAGGAGATTTTTGACGAACTCATCGCCCATTCTGATGAATTTTTAAAAACACTAGGCTTTGAGCGGCAGGGGACAAAATATAAAGTCCTCCGTCCGTCTACCGAAAAAGTAGCGGTATTTTGCCATGGTGGCTTTGGGCTGACGTGGCTGGCACACCTGCTAAATATTCCACTGACCATCATGTGGTCAAGCTTCTGGCTTTCCCCCTCTTCAGTAACCACCATTCTCTTTGACCAACGTTCTCCTGAGTGGGCAGTCCCCCGCTGTATCGGGCTTGCCGACACTTCCCATCTATACGAAGCGGACTTACCAGTTAGACCAAGAGGAATTAAAGCAAACTTTGATTAAAAAAGGAACTGCGGAGCTAAGTGAAAGCTAGCGCTATTAGTGCGACAGCTTGTATATCAATTGTGTTTTCGCGTATCAATTGTAGGGGCAATCCCTCCGTGGTTGCCCGCGCACAAACGATCTATTATGAATAACTTTCTATGGTATTAAGAAAGGCATCTCTTATAAGTTTGTTTTTCTTAATACCACAGATTAGTTTCTTCTTGTTAGAACGCCTATACGCGGGCAACCACAGAGGGATTGCCCCTACAAAAAATGACAAGACTTGAATACAGGGACCGTTACACTAATTTCTTAGTGCAACAGCCCCTTTGCTTTTATCTACTACCTCTCATAATCTCAAACACAGCCAGAC
>JAJFUN010000069.1 GCA_021372375.1 Pelosinus sp.
ACCGCTATGAATGCCGCAAGGCGCTAGTAAATGATTTACAAGAACAAGGGTACTTAGTAAAAGTGGATGACCATGCGCATGCTGTGGGACATTGCCAGCGCTGCCGCACCGTTGTGGAACCGCTAATCTCCAAGCAGTGGTTTGTCAAAATGAAACCGCTTGCTCAGCCGGCTATTGAAGCCGTGAATTCCGGCAAAATCCGTTTTGTGCCTGAGCGGTTTACCAAGATATATATTAATTGGCTCGAAAACATCCGTGACTGGTGTATTTCACGGCAGATTTGGTGGGGACATCGGATTCCAGCTTGGTATTGTGATGAATGCGGGGAAACCATTGTTGCACGCGAGGATGTGCATGCTTGCCCTAAATGCGGCGGCAAAGTTACACAGGACTCAGACGTGCTTGACACTTGGTTCAGTTCAGGCTTATGGCCGTTTTCTACCATGGGCTGGCCGGAAAAAACGGAGGAGCTTAACTATTTTTACCCCACAAGTGTGCTGGTGACCGGTTATGATATTATCTTTTTCTGGGTAGCCAGAATGATTATGATGGGGCTTGAGTTCCAAAAGGAAGTGCCGTTTAAGGAAGTCTTTATTCATGGCCTGGTGCGTGATGCTGAGGGCAGAAAAATGAGTAAATCACTTGGTAACGGCATTGACCCGCTCGAAGTTATTGAAAAATATGGAGCGGATGCACTGCGCTTTACCATTACGACAGGCAATACGCCAGGCAATGATATGCGGTTCTTTTGGGAGCGCGTAGAATCAAACCGCAATTTTGCCAATAAACTGTGGAATGCTTCGCGGTTTGTTTTGATGAATTTAGAAGGCTTTGACCAAAAGGCTGCACCTGACCAAGGGGAGTTTACGCTTGCTGACAAATGGATTCTCAGCAGGTATGCGGCAACTGTGGAAGAAGTTACCCGCAATATGGAAAAGTATGAACTGGGTGAAGCCGCCCGCATGCTGTACGAATTTATTTGGAATGAATACTGCGACTGGTATATCGAAATGGTCAAACCGCGTCTATACAACAAAGAAAATGCAGCTAGCCGCGCTGCTGCGCAGTATGTGTTATGGTATGTACTTGAAAATACCCTGAAACTACTGCATCCGTTTATGCCATTTATTACGGAATCCATTTGGCAGCATATACCGCATGAAGGACAGAGCATTATGATTGCCGCTTGGCCGAAAGTAGAGCAGGTGCTTAAAGACGAGGCAAGCGAAAAAGCGATGAATGATATGATGGAAACAATTAAAGCCATCCGTAATATGCGGGCCGAGGTTAATGTGCCGCCAGGGAAAAAATGTGATGTAATTCTTCACTTGCAAAGTAAAGCAGGCGAAAATCTCTTTAGCGCCAATATTCAGTATATAAAAACTTTAGCCGCCGCGGAAACGGTTGAAATTTTTGCCGCTGGCGCAAAAAAACCCGACAACGCTATGACAGCTGTGGCAAGCGGTGTGGAAATTTATTTGCCGCTTAAGGGCCTTATTGATATAGAAAAGGAGACCGCGAGACTTAATAAGGAAATCGTCAGCCTTGATAAAGAACTGGCGCGCCTGGCTGGCAAACTTTCCAATCAAGGCTTTGTGGCTAAGGCCCCGGCTGAGGTTATTGCTAAAGAACGGGCTAAAGAAAAGGAATATCAGGAAAAGCAAACAGCTATTAAAGAGCGGCTGGCATATTTGGCAAAACTATAGGAGAGCGTCATGACTTATAAAGAGGCATTAGATTATTTAGCAGGACTGGGCAAGTTTGGCAGTCAGTTAGGGCTTACACGGATAGAATATTTGCTGGGGCTCATGCAGCACCCAGAAAGACGCTATAAAACAATTCATGTCACAGGTACCAACGGCAAGGGTTCCACTACGGCTATGCTTGCTGGTATTCTTACAGAGAGCGGTATAAAGACGGGGATGTTTACATCCCCGCACCTTGTTCATTATACTGAGCGCATGGTGGTAAATGGAAAGCAGATCAGCCAGACGGAATTTGCTAAAGCTATTGAATATACAAGCAGGTTTGTCGCACAAATGGTTCAGGAAGGGTATGAACATCCTACCGAATTTGAAGTGCTTACCGCCGCTGCCTTTTATTACTTTGCGAAAGCAAAGGTAGAATATGCCGTAATTGAAGTAGGCCTTGGCGGACTTCTTGATTCAACCAATGTGATTGTACCGGAAGTTTCAGTCATTACAAATGTTACCTTTGAACATGCTGATCGCTGCGGCGGTACCTTAGAAGGTGTGGCCAGACATAAAGCCGGCATCATTAAAGAGGGCGTGCCGGTGGTTACGGCAGCAAAGGGTGAGGCTCTCGAAATTATTCGGCGCACTGCGCAAAAAAAAGCTGCCGCGCTATTGGTGGCAGATGAAGATTTCGTGGTAGATCATAATGAAAGCAATCTAGAAGGACAGAAATTCACGCTTAGCCAAAAGGACGGCCAGGCAAAAGCGTATCAGGTAAAACTATTAGGCTGGCATCAGGCCGCAAATGCTGCGCTGGCAATTATGACAGCAAAGATGCTCAAACACAAGCAAATTACGGCGAAAAGTATTCAAAATGGTCTTAGAAGTGTAAGCTGGCCCGGGCGTTTTGAAATACTAAAGACAAAACCATTGATGGTGATAGACGGCGCCCATAATCCCGCCGGCGCCAAAGTATTGAGGGAAAACCTGGATGTCTTTTTCCCCAAGCAGCAGCGAACTTTTCTGCTTGGCATACTTCAGGATAAAGATATAACAGGTATAATAAAAACTCTGATCAGGCCAAAGGATCAGGTTGTGGTGGCAGCGCCGCTTTCTGACAGAGCCGGTCAGCCTGAGACGGTGGCGGCAGGGATTATGGCAAGTCATGTAGAAATAGCACCATCTATTGAAGAAGGCCTAAGGAGAGCACAAGAACTTGCCGGTGAAGAAGGGCTTGTTTGTGCGGCTGGCTCACTTTATCTCATTGGCACAGTTTGTCAAATGCTGTTTAGGTAGACAAAATCAGCATGCTCATTGTATAATGATGTAGATTAGTTTGCATATTACTTTAAAAATTAGGTGAAATTGTGCTAAAAATTGAAAAGATGGAAAGGGCTATCCCTAGTGTAGAGTTTTTTCTTGAACACTGCTTGTTGGCGGTGGCCTTTTTTTTACCGCTTTCCCCAAATATGACCATGATATTTTTGACATTAACGGCAGTATTATGGCTGGCGAAAATACTAATTACCAGAAAAATAGCAATTATTAAAACCCCCTTTGATAAATGGGTGGGGCTGTTTTCTGTGTGCACTGCTTTATCTATCCAAGTTTCACCTGATCCGGGCTTTAGTTACTATAATTTCTATCATTCCTTTTGTTTATATATTTTTCTGTATTATGCCGTTCTTTACAATATACATTCCAAAAAGCAAATCAAGCGCATGCTGTGGGCAACCTTAGCGGCGGCTTTTTTAGTAACTTTTTATGGATTCTACCAGTATATACATGGTATGGATATTACAGCTATGGACTGGGTTGATGGTGAGCAGTTTCCGGAAATCACTGTCCGTGTATTTTCTACTTTAAAAAACCCCAACTTGCTGGCAGGCTATTTAGTAACCATTATTTCGCTGGCCATTGGTTTTGGCTGTAAAGCGAGGTCCAGAAAGCGGCGGGCGATTTTTTTGGCCTTAACCGTAATTTTTGGGACTTGCCTGGTACTCACATATTCCCGTGGCGCTTGGATTAGTTTACTGTTTGTGGCAGGAGCCTATGGCCTGTATTATAACCGGAAAGTATTTTGGCTGATGTTGCCGCTTGTAGGAATTTTGCTGTTTTTACATAACGGCTTTTATGAGCGAATCTTATCTATAGCCAATCCGACTGATAGCTCGGCTGCTATGCGTATGGCTCTATGGCAGAGTACACTGGCTATGATTGCGGAAAAGCCACTTTTGGGAATTGGCTGGGGCGCTTATTGGATGGTATATCCAAAGTATGATTTCTTTTTAAATGATCCGAATACTACAATTTTTCATGCGCACAATATGTATTTAAATATTGCCGCAGAAGTTGGCACGCCGGGTCTTTTGGCTTTTTTGGCAGTGCTTTACTCTCATAGTAAGGCTTGTCTGACCGTGATTAAAAACAAGCGGAATCGCTGGTCGGTGGGCTTGGCGCTCGGCATTTTATTTGCACTTATTGGCACTATGGTAAATGGTTTGACCGATTTCATTATGTTTAGCAATCAGCTGGCTTTGCTATTTTGGCTGTTAAACGGTTTAGTTGCAGTACTCTGGGTTCACCAAACTGAAGTAAAGTGTGACGCTGTGCAAAGTTCTGTTTAGAATTGCGCAGCGTTTTAATTTTTCTAACAAGTATTTTTCTTTCATTCTGGCTAAGCTGACCAATATATGGTACTATTATTTGTGAGTACTCTGATTCGTGCGAATATTATATATTTTGAGCTAATAGGATCGGCGGAATCTTACTTGTGGAATCTTACTTAAGGAGGCTAATTTATTTGAGAGATAATGTTGTGATTTCCAAAGCTACTATAGATCGTCTCCCCATATATATGCGTACTTTACGTTTGGTGCAGGAAGAGGGGATAGAAATTATTTCCTCGGAGGATTTGGGGCGGCGTTTAGCAATTACCCCTGAACAGATCAGAAAAGATTTGGCATCTTTCGGTCAATTTGGCAAAAAAGGTGTGGGCTATTATGTGCGTGAACTTATCCGCAATATTGGGGAAATTTTGGGACTTAATAGGGGCTGGAATATTTCGATTATAGGGGTAGGCCATTTAGGTTGGGCACTGGCAAACTATCCAAATTTCATGTCGCTGGGGTTTAATTTGCAGGCCATTTTTGATATAGATCCCCATAAGGTGGGGATTAAGGTCAATGAGGTAGAAGTTTTTCATTTGGAGCGCCTCCAAGAGATTGTGACTGAGCGGAATATTGCCATTGGTATTATTGCTGTACCGGAAATCCAGGCGCAGGTCGTCACCGACAAATTGGTTGAGGCTGGGATTGGCGGAATTTGGAATTTTGCGCCACGGCGTATATATGCACCCGCACATATTAAAATTATCAATGAAGATTTGTCAGTCGGCCTTACCAGCTTATCTTATTATTTAACAAGATTGATTAAAGAATAATTTCACAATTAATTAAAGAATAATTTCACTTTCCCTCTTGCAAGATTTTGCATAAAGGGATAGAATATAGTTATTGTAAGAAATAAAATATAATTATAGTACATTTGCGTAAAAAAAATCGCTAAAGTTGGTGAAATTGTAAACTAAAACATTAGTGACCTAAGATAATACTACCTGCTGCACAATAAGCTACGATATAAGGTATTTGCTCTAACGGTACCTGATGTACTATAAGCATACACCTAGACTCGTTTTGTGTGAGCAAAATCAGGATAGGTGTTTATTGTTTCCTACGGCTTTTTGTGGAAGGTATATCGGATGGATTACTGACAAGCCTATAATAGGCTTTGTATGTGAATGTTTTATTTTTAACAAAGCTACTTTAATTACTTTATTTTTATGGAGGGAGATTTGCTAATGAGTGAAGACATTCGCAGCCGTATACGTAATAAGGAACTATGGAACAAAATTGTGAGTGCCGAAGAAGCTGCGGCTATTATTAAACCAGGGATGAATGTAGCGGTAAGCGGCTTTACTATGTCTGGTTATCCGAAAGCTGTGCCGATGGCACTTGCTGAGCGTATGAAAAAGGATCCGTTCAAAATCAATTTGTGGTCAGGTGCTTCTGTTGGTAAGGAGTTAGACGGGATACTTGCTGAAGTAAATGGTATCGCTAAACGCATGCCGTATCAAACCGATAAGAATGTTCGCAACCGGATTAACGGTGGTGATATTCAGTATTCTGATATCCATCTCAGTCATATGGCACAAATGGTGCGTTACGGCTTTATGGGCGGTAAAGCGGATGTGGCTATTATTGAAGTCTGTGCCATTACCGAAGAAGGAAATCTCATTCCGACAACTTCTGCTGGTAATGCTGCTACTTGGGTGCAAAATGCCGATGTAGTAATTGTTGAAGTAAATACTACCCAGCCGGCAGCACTTGAAGGTATGCATGATATTTATATGCCGCTTGATCCGCCTGATCGTCAGCCTATTCCTTTAGTGCATGCTGATGATCGAATTGGGACAACCTATATTCCATGCGGGCTAGATAAAATTAAATATATTGTACAGTGTGATATCGGCGATTCACTGCGTCATTTGGCTGATGTTGATGAAAATTCCAAAGCCATGAGCGGTTATATGATTGATTTCCTAAAACAGGAGATTAAACAGGGCCGCATGCCGAAGAACCTTTTGCCGTTGCAGTCAGGGGTCGGTTCCGTGGCTAATGCCGCGATAGCTGGTCTTGTTGATTCTGATTTTGAAGATTTAGTTGTGTATACTGAAGTTATTCAAGATGGCATGTTTGACTTAATTGATGCCGGCAAGCTAAAATTTGCTTCAGGTACAGCACTTACTCCATCACCGGAAGGTTTACAGCGTTTCTATAAAGGCCTAAAAGAATATAAACCAAAAATTATTCTGCGGCCGCAGGAAATCGCCAACTCTCCCGAAATTGCCCGCCGTATCGGCGTTATTGCCATGAATACCGCTATTGAGTTTGATATTTATGGTCATGTAAATTCTACGCATATTATGGGTAGCAAAATGATGAATGGTATTGGCGGTTCAGGCGATTTTGCCCGTAACGCTTTCTTGACCTTCTTCTTTACCAATTCGGTGGCCAAAAACGGTACTATTTCTTCTATTGTGCCAATGTGCTCGCATTTTGACCACACTGAACATGATGTAGATGTGTTTATTACTGAACAAGGTCTTGCGGATGTCAGAGGGCTTTGTCCGAAGGAACGCGCTAAGGTAATTATTGAAAATTGCGCACATCCTGATTATAAGCCAATGCTGCTGGATTATTATGAAAGAGCTGTGAAAAAGACAGGCAATGCCCATTCACCGCATCTTTTGGATGAAGCGTTATCATGGCATACACGCTTCCTAGAAAAGGGTACAATGAAAATTTAATGATACAGTGACGCATTAAGTCTTTTAATGCGTCACACCAAACTTCAATAAAAAAAAGGTTGGAGGAACAAAGAATGAGTAATGAGAATGTTAAAACTGGACTTGAGGCGTATAACGCCAAAGTAGCGAAAGCTATTGCACGATTTCCTGAACGTGGTAACCTGCCTGAACAAAGACTGTACACTCCGCTTGACGTAGAAAAAACTGATTATGGTACAGACATTGGTTTCCCAGGACAATATCCGTTTACCCGCGGCGTACAGCCGACTATGTATCGTGGTCGCTTTTGGACCATGCGTATGTATGCTGGCTTTTCCACTGCCGAAGAATCAAATAAACGTTATCGCTATTTGATTGAATCAGGTGCGACTGGTCTTTCCTGCGCATTTGACTTGCCGACCCAGATCGGCTATGACTCTGATGATGCTATCTCTGAAGGCGAAGTTGGTAAAGTTGGCGTGGCCATTGACTCGCTTGCAGATATGGAAATACTCTTTGACAAAATTGACTTAGGTAAAGTTTCTACTTCCATGACAATTAATGCACCTGCATCCGTACTTCTTGCGATGTACATTGCTGTTGGTGAAAAACAAGGCGTCTCCGCTGATAAATTAAAAGGTACCATTCAAAATGATATCTTGAAAGAATATGCAGCACGCGGTACATATATTTTCCCGCCGAAACCATCCATGCGTTTAATTACCAATATCTTTGAATATTGCTCACAGAGCGTACCAAACTGGAATACGATTTCTATTTCAGGCTATCACATCCGCGAAGCTGGTTCTACTGCTGCTCAGGAAATTGCCTTTACAATTGCTGACGGTATTGCTTATGTAGAAGCAGCTATCAAAGCAGGTCTGAATGTTGATGACTTTGCTGGTCGTCTTTCTTTCTTCTGGAATGCGCATAACAACGTTTTAGAAGAAGTTTCTAAATTCCGTGCTTCCCGTCGGTTATGGGCTAAAGTTATGAAAGAACGTTTTGGCGCCACTAATCCGAAATCCTGGATGCTTCGTGTGCATACGCAGACTGCCGGCTCCATGCTGACAGCTCAGCAGCCGGAAAACAATATCGTACGTGTAGCTCTGCAAACTGCAGCAGCTGTAATGGGCGGTACTCAGTCTCTCCACACCAACTCCAAGGATGAAGCTTTGGCACTGCCTACCGAAGATTCGGTACGTATTGCACTTCGTACTCAGCAAATCGTAGCGTATGAAAGCGGCCTGGCTGACGTAATTGATCCGCTGGCTGGTTCATATTATGTAGAAGCGCTTACTAATAAAATTGAAGAAGAAGCTCAGAATTATATCAAGAAAATTGATGACCTGGGCGGCGCAGTTAATGCAATTGAACAAGGCTATATCCAGAAAGAAATTCAAGACAGTGCTTACAAATGGCAGATGGATGTAGAAAAAGGCGCTAAAACCATTGTTGGTGTTAACAAATTCCAAATCGAAGAAAAACCAGTTGAAGGCCTCTTAAAGGTAGATGCTTCTGTTGGCGAACTTCAGAAGAAAAAGCTTGCTGACCTTAGAGCAAAACGTGATAATGCTGCAGTAGAAAAAGCACTTGCAGCACTAAAAAAAGCTTGCCAGGACGAGCATGCCAATCTTATGCCTGTTATTTTGGAAGCAGTTAAAACGTATGCAACACTTGGTGAAATTTGCGGCGTAATGCGTGAAGTATTCGGTGAATATCAAGCGCATGTAAGCCTATAAGAGTAGAGGGAGGCAGTACAAAATGGAAAAACGTGTAAGAGTATTGGTAGCAAAACCTGGTCTTGACGGACATGACCGCGGGGCGAAGGTTGTAGCTCGCGGCTTAAGAGATGCAGGCTTTGAAGTAATATATACAGGTCTTCGTCAGACTCCTGAGCAAATTGTCGGCGCAGCAGTTGATGAAGATGTAAACGTAGTGGCACTAAGCTTACTTTCCGGTGCACACAATCATTTATTCCCACGCATTGTGGAACTTTTAAAAGAAAAGGGCCTAAGCGAAGCACTGGTAATTGGCGGCGGGGTTATTCCAGACAGCGATATTCCTAGTCTTAAAGCAGCAGGAGTTTCTGAAGTATTTACGCCTGGTACGCCAATCAGCAGTATTGTTGAATTCATCAATGCCAATGTAAAGTAGGATTTTGTTATGAACATAGCAGAAGAATTGCTGGGTGGTTCTAGACTTGCACTGTCTAGAGCCATTACGGCAATCGAAAATGAGTATGACAACGCTGTAGAGATTATGCAAAAGATTTATGCCCATACAGGAAAAGCTTATGTTATTGGGATTACAGGACCGCCTGGGGCCGGTAAAAGTACCCTGACTGATAAAATTGCCAAAGCGTATCGCGCTATGGGCAAAACGATAGGCATTATTGCTATTGATCCGACAAGTCCGTTCTCAGGCGGTGCTATCCTTGGCGATCGCATTCGGATGAGTGAACTTACTTTGGATGAAGGAATTTTCATTCGCAGTATGGGAACACGCGGCAGCTTGGGCGGCTTATCGCGAAAGACGGCAGACGCTATTAAACTTATGGATGCGGCAGGAAAAGATATCATTCTTGTCGAAACTGTGGGCGTAGGGCAGTCTGAGGTAGATATTGTCAAGACAGCAGATACCACCATCGTAGTTATGGTGCCGGGGCTTGGTGATGATATTCAAGCTATTAAGGCAGGTATCCTTGAAATTGGCGATGTATTTGCCATCAATAAGGCTGACCGCGAAGGCGTAGACAAAGTTTGCCGGGAAATCGAGATGATGCTTGATCTTAATCAGGAACAAGTGCTTTGGCGTCCACCGGTGAGAAAAGTAATTGCTTCGCAAAATGAAGGCGTAAACGAGCTCTTAGCGGCCATTGATCAGCATAAAAATTGGCTGAGTGAGTCAGGAGAACTATCCGTGCGTAGAAATGAGCGCATTAAGACAGAGCTTTTGGCTATACTAAATGAGCAAATTGGTCGTTATATCCTGACCAAGGTTACTGATTCCGGTAAGTTTAATGAGCTTTTACATAATGTGGAGGCGCGGCGTGTAGATCCATATAGTGCAGTAGAAAATATTTTAAAAGATATCCTTAGGTAGGAGGGAAACAATATGTTTGATATATCAAGAGTAGATCATATTGGTATTGCCGTAAAAGATTTGGAACAGGCGAAAAAGTTTTATACAGAAATGCTTGGTCTGAAAGCGTCAGGCGAAGAAGTAGTAGCAGAACAAAAGGTAAAAGTTTGCTTTATCCCTTGCGGTGACAGTGAATTAGAACTCTTAGAATCCACTTCGCCGGATGGCCCGATTGCCAAATTTATTGAGAAAAAAGGCGAAGGCCTTCAGCATGTTGCGCTCAGAGTGGACAACATTGAACAAACGCTTGCTGACCTAAAAGAAAAAGGTGTTCGTTTAATTGATGAGAAACCTCGTTATGGTGCAGGCGGCGCCAGCATTGCTTTTGTTCATCCTAAAGCAACAGGCGGCATTTTGCTGGAACTGAGTCAGCGTAAATAAGCGCTAAGGGAATTGTGGAGGTGTAACATGGCAACGGTACAGGAAAAAATTGACGAATTTAAAGCTATGCAGGACAAAGTTAAAATGGGCGGCGGTCAAAAACGCATTGACAAGCAGCATTCAAACGGCAAGCTGACCGCGCGGGAACGTATTGAAAAACTTTTAGACCCCAATACGTTTGTCGAGCTAGACCAGTTTGTTAAACATCGCTGCACGAATTTTGATATGCCGACAACAGAGGCACCTGGCGAAGGTGTTGTTACAGGCTATGGTACAGTTGATGGACGTTTGGTATATGTATTTGCGCAGGACTTTACCGTTGTAGGCGGGTCACTAGGCGAAATGCATGCTGCCAAGATTGTTAAAACGCAAGAACTGGCTATGAAGATGGGCGCACCGCTGATTGGTCTTAATGATTCCGGCGGAGCTCGTATTCAGGAAGCAGTTGATGCATTATCCGGTTATGGTGATATTTTCTTCCGTAATACTTTGGCTTCTGGGGTAATCCCGCAGATTTCAGTGATTATGGGACCATGCGCAGGCGGTGCAGTATACTCACCAGCCATTACTGACTTTATCTTCATGGTAAAGAACACCAGCCAGATGTTTATTACTGGTCCAGCAGTTATTAAATCGGTTACGGCCGAAGAAGTTACCGCTGAACAGTTAGGCGGAGCTATGACCCACAACAGCACTTCTGGTGTGGCGCATTTTGCTGCTGACAATGATGAACAGTGCCTGGAAATGGTTCGGTATCTTTTGAGCTTCCTACCAAGCAATAATTTGGATGATGCGCCGGTTCTTGCAAATACCGATGACATCAACCGGATGGATGAAACACTAGATACTATTATCCCTGACAATCCTAATCAGCCTTATGATATGAAGGAAGTCATTGCTTCGGTTGTCGATGACGGTGAGTTCTTGGAAGTACATCAGCATTATGCTGGCAACATGCTTGTTGGCTTTGGGCGTTTTGACGGACAGTCAGTAGGTATTTTGGCTAACCAGCCTAATTATTTGGCAGGTTGCCTTGATATTGATGCATCAGATAAAGCAGCTCGGTTTATCCGCTTCTGTGACGCTTTCAATATTCCGCTGGTTACCCTTGTGGATGTACCGGGCTTCCTGCCTGGCACAGGCCAAGAATACGGCGGTATAATTCGTCACGGCGCTAAAATGTTGTATGCTTACTCTGAAGCTACTGTGCCGAAGATTACCGTTATTCTCAGAAAGTCTTACGGCGGTGCATATCTTGCTATGTGCTCGCAGCATTTAGGCGCAGATCAGGTAATGGCTTGGCCAAGTGCTGAAATTGCTGTTATGGGACCTGCTGGCGCAGCTAACGTAATCTTCCGGAAAGATCCGGATAAAGATGCAAAAACCGAACAATATATTAAAGATTTTGCCAATCCGTACAAAGCGGCTGAACGCGGTTATGTTGATATGGTTATTGAACCAAAAGAAACCCGTCCGCGTATTATCTCTTCCTTGAGCATGCTTGCAACCAAGAGAGAAAATCGTCCAGCCAAGAAGCATGGTAATATTCCTTTATAGGAAATATTTAAAATATAAGGAGGGAGAATCACCATGAAAATTAATGCTCCTGGTATTCGCCCGGAAATTGTAGCAGCCATTACGGCTAGTGTATGTGCTATGATGGGGACAGGAAATATTGCAGTAAAAATCACCCGCACCAGTGAAGTGTGGAAGTTTGCCGGACGTCAGGCACTGGCGGCCGCTCGCAGACAAGGTTAAATTCCGATAAAAGCTTGAATGGAGGAAGATTATTTATGAAAAAATTTAATGTTAAAATTAATGGTGTAGCTTATGAGGTAGAGGTGGATGAAGTAAAAACCGCAGTTGCCGCTGTAAAAGCAGCAGCTCCTGCAGCAGCTCCGGCAAAACCGGCAGCTCCGGCTCCGGCCGCAGCTCCTGCTGCAAAAGCTGAAGTAGGCGCAGGCGATACTGCTGTAAATGCACCAATGCCTGGCAAAATTGTTAAGATCATTACTGAAGTTGGCAAACAAGTAAAAGCTGGCGACGTGCTGGTTGTTCTGGAAGCAATGAAAATGCAAAATGAAATTACTGCTCCTAAAGCTGGCGTAGTAAAAGGCATTAATGTAACTGCAGGCCAAGGTGTAAAACCTGGTGAAGTATTGGTAGTCTTAAGCTAATTTTTGCAAGTTGATTTTTAAAAATACGGCTGTATAATATATGCAGCCGTATTTTTTTATTTTCCTAAACAGATACTTTTTTAATTAAGTGAAAAAAGTACTTTTTAAAACACGCAGGGAAACTAACATTTTTCGCGAATAATATAAATGCTTTTTTATTAAGAAGAACGTGAAATAGCAGAATTTATGCTCTTCTTTTGGTGTTTGGCCCAAACGAAAGGAGAATGCTTATGGATAAGCAGCAGGAAGGAATAGTTCTCTCGATAGATGGCGGATTGGCTAAGGTCAAAACCAGCCGTCACAATGACTGTGAAAACTGCGGGGCTTGTCCGGGAAACTCGGCGCTAGTGCTGGAGGCACGTAATACGCTTGGCGCAAAACCAGGTGATCGTGTCCTTATTGAAGTACAGGAAGTAAATATGCTTAAGGCTGCTTTTATTGTATATATGCTTCCGCTTCTGGCGATTTTTATCGGTGCAGTATTCGGGAATTTTGTGGCAGAAAAGATGGGGTATGGAGTAACATTGTTTCAAGTAGCAGGAGGATTTATTTTATTTCTGTTATCAGTTTTGTATATCAAGCTTTTTGACTTAAATGCCAGGAATGATGTAAAAATGCAGCCTGTGATTGCAAAGATTTTGTGACAAGCAGGCCGTGCTTAATTTGCAAAGGAGTGAAAATATGGTCAAAAGTTTTCGTGGAGGCGTACACCCCGACGATCGAAAAAGGTTTACGGCGGCCAAGGCGATTGAAACTATGCCTGTGCCGGACAAGGTGATTATTCCTGTTCGTCAGCATATTGGTGCGCCTTGTGCGCCTATCGTAAAAGTAGGCGACCTGGTTAAAAAAGGGCAGGTTATTGCAGAGACTCAGGCCTTTGTAGCAAGTCCTATTCATGCCTCTACTTCCGGTAAAGTAGTAGAGATTGCTGATTATCCGCATCCGGTTTTTGGATGTTGCAGTGCAATTGTGATTGAAAGTGATGGGCAAGACGAATGGGCGGAAGGACTGCCGCTTACGCGTGATTGGCGTACGATGGATTCTGCCGCAATTAAAAATGCTATTCGTCAGGCCGGACTTGTTGGTATGGGTGGGGCAACTTTTCCGACCCATGTAAAGATGTCTCCCCCCCCGGAGAAAAAATTAGATACCTTTATCTTAAATGCTGCTGAATGTGAACCGTATTTAACTGCCGATCATCGGGTTATGCTCGAACAAACTGATCGGATTATTACTGGTATATTGATTGCGATGAAAGCACTAGGTGTAAAAGAGGGCTATATTGGCATTGAGGACAACAAGCCTGACGCTATTGAGGCTATGCGTAAAGCAGTGGACAATATAGTTGAACTTTCGGTTGTACCGCTTAAAACAAAGTATCCGCAAGGCGCTGAAAAAACGTTGATTTATGTAATTACCGGCAAGGAAGTGCCGTCAGGCGGCCTCCCCATGGATGTCGGTGTAGTTGTACAAAACGTTGGTACAGCGGTGGCTATCGCCAATGCCGTAGAAAAAGGACTGCCGCTTATTGAACGTGTGACAACTGTGACAGGCGGCTGTATTACTGAACCCAAAAATTTGCTGCTGCGTATTGGCACTACTTTTGAACAGGCCATACTTTTTTGTAACGGACTTAAAGAGCAGCCAGCCAAATTAATTATGGGCGGACCCATGATGGGCATGGCTCAAAGTACGGTTAATGTACCTATTATTAAAGGTACATCAGGTATCTTGGTATTAAGCGCTAAGGATGTAAATCATGGTGAAGAACGTCCGTGCATTCGCTGCGGACGCTGCGTAGATGCCTGTCCTATGGGGCTTATTCCGAGTATGCTGAGTATTTTGGGGGAACGCGGAAAATTCCAGGAGGCCAAGGCGGAGTATGATCTCCTCGATTGTGTGGAATGCGGCTCCTGCGTTTATGTCTGTCCGGCAAAACGCAATATTGTACACTATATAAAACTGTCTAAGGCACAAAATGCCGCGATGGCAGCCAAGAAATAGGAGGTGGCAGTATGAATGCAGAAAGTAAAATTGAGTTAGGAACACTGACTGTATCCACATCACCGCATATTCGCTGCGAAGAATCCATTAGCAAAATTATGTGGACTGTGAATGCAGCCTTAGCGCCAGCAGCCTTGTTTTCTGTTTATCAGTTTGGGATGGGCGCATTTAGTAATTTAATTCTTTGTATTGTCGCCGCTGTAGGTGCGGAATATTTGATATTAAAGTGGCAGGGTAAACCAATGGTAGCGAATGATGGGAGTGCGTTTCTTACAGGTCTTCTTCTAGCGATGAATATTCCTTCTACGCTTCCCTGGTATATGCCTTTTCTTGGTGCAGTTGTGGCCATCGGTATTGCCAAACATACCATGGGCGGCCTTGGCTACAATATATTTAATCCGGCGCTGGTCGGCCGGGCTTTTCTCCTGGCGTCCTGGCCAATTGCTATGACCACCTGGCCGAGTATGGCAAGCAAAGTCGATGGCATGACTTCGGCCACACCGCTGGGAATTTTAAAATTACAGGGTTATGAAAAATTAGTACAGGTTTTCGGTGATCAGGCCGTAATGTATAAATCTTTGTTTTTCGGTACCAGGAGCGGTAGTATGGGGGAAACTTCAGCCATTTTACTCCTTTTAGGCGGTATTTTTCTAATTTATAAAGGCTATATAAAATGGCAGGTACCGGTGTTTATGATTGGTACGGTAGGTCTTATGACCTTTGTCTTTGGCGGTAAAGCCGGCTTATTTACAGGTGACCCCATCCTTAATATGATGTCAGGCGGGTTAATTTTAGGCGCCTTCTTTATGGCTACAGATATGGTAACAATTCCGATTACGACCAAGGGGCAAATTATTTTTGCAGTAGGAGCAGGGCTCTTAACTGTACTCATTCGCCTTTTAGGCGGTTATCCGGAAGGGGTATGTTATGCAATTCTCCTCATGAACTGTGTAACGCCGCTGATTGACCGTTTGGTGAAACCAGTAAAATACGGGGCAAGGAGGTAAGAAACATGGAACATGGTCACGAAGAAAATAACAGCATTTTTAAAATTGGTATAAACTTAACTCTTGCCTGTCTTTTATCTGGCGTAATTATTGCCGGTACCTATGCAGTTACTGCACCGATTGCCGCACAGGAAGCGATAAATCAGGAAAATAAGGCGATGAAGGAACTCGTTGCTGATGCAGACAACTTTAAACCGATTGCAGAGAAAAAAGATTGGTATGAAGCTACCCAAGGCGGCAAAGTAATTGCCTATGTAGTTCCTGCAGAATCTAAGGGATATGGCGGAGCTATCAAAATGAAGGTAGCCGTTACTACTGACGGCAAAGTAATGGATTATAAAATTTTGCAGCATAATGAAACGCCGGGTCTTGGTGACAATGCCAGCAAGCCCAAATTCAGGCAGCAATTTGCCGGGAAGACGGCAGAACAGCTAGAAGTAGTGAAAGTACCAACAGATAAAAATATTCAGGCCATGACTGGTGCGACAATTACCTCGCGTGCTGTAACCAAAGGCGTCAAAGAAATTTTGGAAGAAGTAACTGCCTATGCAGCTACTCAGAAAAAGTGAGGTGTGACTAATGAAATTATGGGACATATTTTATAAAGGCATTTTTGAGCAAAACCCCATATTCCGCCTTGCACTTAGTCTTTGTCCGGCGCTGGCGGTTACTTCTACCGTGATGAACGCTCTGGCTATGGGGTTATCAGTGTTATTTGTTATTACGGCAAATAATGTAGTTGTCTCGATTTTTCGTAAATGTGTAAACCCGAAGGTTCGTGTACCGGTATATATTACGTCTATTGCTACAATTGTTACGGTAGTACAACTGGTACTACAGGCATTTTTGCCTGTACTTTATAAAGAACTAAGCATTTACCTGGCGCTCATTGTGGTGTTTGCCATTATACTGGCGCGGGCCGAAGTATTTGCGGCAAAAAATGGTGTTATTCCGTCCATGTTTGACGGCCTAGGTATGGGTGCAGGCTTTGCAGGTGCTATGGTGCTTATTGGGGCAATCCGTGAACTCTTTGGAGCGGGTACGATACTTGGCGTGTCGATTTTTGGGGCAGCCTACAATCCGGCCTTGATTATGATTTTGCCGCCAGGCGGCTTCATTCTGATTGGTTTAATGATTGCTTCCTTTAATCTAATGGGGGAATACCAAGCTAAAGCCAAAGCCAAGGCAGCTGGAAGGAGTGAAGCATAATGGCTGAATATTTTACGCTCTTTATGGGTGCGGTAATTGTTAATAACTTTGTATTAACGAGATTTCTGGGGCTGTGTATTTTCTTTGGCGTTTCCAAGAACTTAAATGCTTCCATCGGCATGGGCATGGCCGTTACTTCGGTTATGACCTTGAGCTCTATACTTGCCTGGGTAGTATATAACTATATACTTCAGCCGTTTGGGCTTACCTTTCTGACCACAGTTGTATTTGTGGTGCTGATTGCCAGTTTCGTGCAGCTCCTCGAAATGATTATTAAAAAGCATGCACCTGCGCTCTACAATATGTGGGGCATTTATCTGGTGCTGATTGCGACAAACTGTATCGTACTTGGCGTGCCGCTCTTAAATTCTGAATCCAATTTTGGTTTTATGAAAAGTGTGGTACACGCTATTGGTTCCGGTGTAGGCTTTGCCTTGGCCATTATTTTAATGGCAAGTCTCAGGGAAAAACTGCAGTACGCAGATGTGCCAAAATCACTGCAGGGACTAGGCATTGCCTTTATTTTAGCAGGCATGCTGGCCCTCTCTTTCTTTGGCTTTTCCGGCATGATTGCGCTATAAACTGGCAAAGGAGATAATTAAATGAATACATCAATCTTGATTTTGCTTGTATTGACTTCATTAGGGCTAATCTTCGGCTTTATACTGGCCTTTGCCAACAAGAAATTTGCCATTGAGGTCAATCCGTTGATTCATATTGTAGAAGATGTGCTGCCCAAAGGGCAATGCGGCGCCTGCGGCTTTGCCGGCTGCGCCGCCTATGCGGAAGCAGTTGTATTAAATGCGGACGTTCCGCCGAATTTATGTATTCCAGGTAAAGAGCCTGTAGCCAAGGCTGTTGCTGAAATGACTGGTAAGCAGGCGGCCGCGGTAGAACCGCGTATTGCTCAGGTTAAATGCGCTGGCAGCAAGGAAAATGCCGTACTTTCTCATGAATATCAGGGCGTACAGGACTGCGCCGCCGCCAATTTGCTGTTTGGCGGACAAAAGACCTGTAAATATGGCTGTTTGGGTTTTGGCACTTGTGTTAAGAATTGTCCGTTTGATGCTATGACCATGAGCGAAGAGGGCCTGCCGGTTATTGATCCAGAAAAATGTACTGGCTGCGGCAAGTGCGAGACAGTATGTCCTAAACATGTAATTGCTATGATGCCGCTTGGTTCTAAGGTACGCGTCAACTGCAGTTCCAAAGACAAAGGGGTTACAGCTAAAAAAGCTTGTAAGGCAGCATGCATCGGCTGTTCCTTATGTATGCGGCAATGTCCGCATGGCGCGATTGAAATGCAAAATAATCTGGCAGTTGTAAATCCGGCCATTTGTCAGGAAAAATGTACGGAGGCGCTCTGTCTCACCAAATGTCCAACTAAAGCCATTCGTCCGGTGATACTTGGCGTTGTGCCAGGTACAGAAGACAAGGCGTGCGCTGGCTGTCAATAAATTTCTTGTAGGAGCAGGAGAAAGAACCTAATGTTTTTAAGGTTCTTTCTCCTGTTTTATTTATAACAGGGATTTATAAATATTTACATTTATTTTATCTGGTTTTGGCAGGAGAGTTAAGCGGAAAGTCGAATATGACAACTGTCGTAGTAATATTTTTGGAGGTGATTGGGCATTGGACACAGCTAAGAAAAAGAAAATGTTTATTGTTTGGGGTTCTATTTTTTGTGTTGCTTTACTTGCTATCATATCCTATCGCATTTATGTGAACCAGCATGATAATAAACAGCGCGCCGCCCGCGCTACTGAAGTAAAAGGTGTTGCCGTAGAAGTTGGCACGGTAACGCGCAAAGAGATTACACCCAAAATGGTGTTTTCTGCGAATCTAGAGCCGTTATGGAGTGCTGATATTTCGCCTAAAGTCGATGGCAGAATTGCCGCACTGAGTGTCGATGAGGGAGATTCAGTAGCAGCGGGAATGGTGGTTGCCACGCTTGATACCGATGAACTTATGGCCCAGGTAATCCAGGCTCAGGGCAGCTTACAGGCCAGTCAGGCCAATCTTGAGCAAGCTGAGCTAAGTTATCAGCGGAATAAATCCTTGGCGGAGCAAGGTGCTGTTTCGCAGCAGGTTCTCGATAGTGCTAGAACTACTAGGGACCTAAATATCGGTCAGGTTCGCTCGGCGCAAGGTAATTTGGAGTTATTAAATGCCAGGCTGGGTAATGCCAATGTGGTTGCGCCGCGTGCTGGCGTAGTACTTAAGCGCTATTTGCAGTCAGGCTATTATGCAAAGGCCGGCAGCCAAATTATCAGTATTGGTGATGTCAGCAAATTACTTGCCAAAGCCATTGTCGGCGAAGCGCAGGTGGCACAGCTTGCAGTAGGAACGCAGGTTAAAGTCAAGGTAGGCGCGCTGCAGGGCAAAGAGTTTGTTGGTGTTATTACTCGCATCTCACCGGCTGCTGTAATGCCGTCTCGTACCTTTACCGCTGAAATTACCATTTCAGCTACAGAGGGCATTTTAAAGCCAGGCATGTTTGTTAATGCCGAGGTGCCAAGCAGTGTACGCCAGAATGCGTTAGTTGTGCCGGAAGGCGCGCTGGTATCACGGGAAGATCAGAAAACAGTTTATGTTGTTGGCAGTGATAATAAAGTAATGCAGAAAGTTTTGAAATTAGGTTATGTGGGTGATGGTATGGCTGAGGTGCTCGAAGGACTTTCAGACGGCGACCGCATTGTTCTTTCAGGCCAAAATAAGCTGAAGGATGGCTCTATGATAAGTGTGCCTGAGGAAGGTGGCAAATAGATGATTGACGTTTTTATTAAGCGTCCGGTATTTACTACCATGTTGGTACTCTTGCTCGTAGTATTCGGGCTGGGTGCTTATCCAAATTTGGGCATTGATTTAAATCCAGATGTTGATTTACCTGTAGTAACGGTTTCAATTACATATACCGGCGCTTCGCCGGAAGAAATGGAAAGTCTGATATCCAAACCGATTGAAGATGCGGTAAGCCAAGTGTCAAGTATCAAGAACTTGACGTCTGTCTCTAAGGAAGGTGTTTCGCAAACTACTATCGAGTTTGAGTACGGTGTTGATCCAAAGTTAATGGCTAATGAAGTGAGGGAAAAGGTAGCCGGTGTACGCAAACGTCTGCCTGATCAGATTGACGAACCTGTGGTGCAGCGTGTGGACTTAACAGCGCAGGCCATTGTTTATTATAGTTTAGCTTCAGATCTTCGGCAGCCTAATGAACTGTACAAATTGGCTACCGATGTGGTAAAAGATGAGCTGCAGCGCCTTGACGGCGTGGCTGAGGTTGATGTATTTGGCGCTTCGCCGCGCGAAATCCACTTGAATGTAGATCCGCAGAAACTCGAGGCTTACGGTGTTACCTATCAGAACATTCTCGATATGGTGGACTCCAGAAATATCAATACGCCAGGCGGGCATGTAAAAGAACAGGGTAATGAAATCACGGTACGTACGCTTGGTAAATATCACAACCTCGATGATATTAAGAATTTGATTGTTTCCAATACCAACAATCGCCTGGTACGCATGGGCGATGTGGTATCAGTAGAAGATGACTGGGCCGAGCAGCGGGTGTCTGCCCGCACCAACGGCAAACCGAGCGTGCTCATTTCTGTGCAAAAGCAATCAGGTACCAATACGGTAGACGTAGCCGAACGGGTTAAAAAAAGTATGGAGGAGCTGCAGCAGAAGGCAATCCCTTCTGATATTAAAGTATCTATCACCCGTGATAGCTCGGCCTATATTCGCGATAGTGTTGAGGATGTTATGATGTCCTTAATCTTTGGCGGCTTTTTAGCCATTATTATTACCTTCTTGTTTTTGCAAAATGCACGAGCTACAGTAATCAGTGCTATTGCCATACCGACATCAATTATTTCTACTTTCTTTTTGATGAAGGTTATGCATTTTACGCTTAATACCATGTCACTCATGGGGCTAAGTCTGGCGGTTGGTATTTTAATTGATGACGCCATTGTTGTTATTGAAAATATTCATAGGCATATTGAAAATGGGCAGACGCCGTTTGAGGCGGCCAGCAAGGGTACGAAAGAAATTTCCCTGGCGGTACTCGCGACAACATTTTCCATTTTAGCGGTATTTGTGCCTGTCGGCAATATGGGCGAAATTATCGGCCAGTTTTTTAGGCAATTTGGTCTGACCATCGCCTTTGCGGTAGCATTCTCGTTATTTGTAGCGTTTACGCTTACGCCGATGCTGTCTGCATATTGGCTGAAAAGCGAGCATTCGCGGCTTACTGGCTGGCTTGGCTGGCTGCAGACCATTTTGGATGCATGGGAAAAGGGGTTTATCGTTTTTCGGGATAATTATCGCCAGATACTTAGGTGGGCGCTTAGGCATCCCCTAAAAATTGTAACGGTAGCCGTACTTTCCTTGTTTATAAACTTTTGGTTGTTTGGCTTTTTGGGCAAAGAGTTTCAGCCTGTTTATGATTCCGGGGAATTTACCATCAACGTGAATGCCCCGGCCGGGACTTCTATTGAAAAAATGAAAGAATATATGACGCCGCTCGAACAGGAAATATTAGCGTTAAATGATAAGGGTGAGCTGCAGTCGGCGTTTATGCTGGCAGGAGCTAGCAAGACTGTCTATAAAGGCGTTTATGGCATTAAGCTAAAATCGGCTAGTGAGCGTAGTCGCACCATGTTTGAAATTATGGATGATTTAAGAATGAAGTTTCGTGACAATCCTAATTTGAAGGTCAACATTCAAACCGGCCAGGGCGGCGGGCGTGGCGGTGATTCTCGTCCCGTGCAGATTGGCCTGAGGGGCTCAGAACTCGAGATTTTGGACAAGAATGCACAAGAGTTAGCTGATGAGATTCGTAAAATTAAAGGGGCGACAGATGTTGATATTTCCAGTGAACAATCCGAGCCGGAAATTCAAGTGCGGCTAAATCAAGCCAGAGCTGGTGATGCTGGCGTAGATTCTGCGGTAGCAGGTAATGTTATTCAGACCGCCTTTTTGGGAAACACGGCCAAGAATCAGTATAGTATTGGTGATAGTGACTATGATATTCGGGTGCGCTTAAAACAGGAAAATCGCTTAAGCGTGGCGGATGTAGCCAATTTACGTGTATCCTCTAAAACAGGTACTTTTGTGCGCCTTGGCGATATTGCCGATGTAAAAATGTCTTCAGGTCCGACGCAAATAAACCGCGAAGCACGGCAGCGTCAGGTCATAGTTTATGCCAATGCGGTAGGCATTACACCTGGTGAAATTATGGATAAAGCGCAGGGCATACTCAAAGATATGAATTTGCCGCTGGGCTATAGCTACAAATTTGTTGGGCAGGCCCAAAGCATGAATGATTCCTTCAAAGAAATAGGTAAGGCGTTACTCTTGGCCGTTGTCCTTATTTACATGGTGCTGGCGGCAGAATTTGAAAGCTTTCTTCATCCGCTGACCATTATGCTCTCGCTGCCATTTTCTTTGGTGGGCGCCATCTTGGGTCTCTTAATTGCCGGAAAAACTATTAACGTTATTTCCCTAATTGGTATTATAATGTTAATGGGGCTTGTTACCAAGAATGCTATTTTGTTAATAGATTACACCAATCATTTGCGTGAAAATGGCATGCCAATTATTGATGCACTATTAGAAGCAGGTACCATTCGACTGCGGCCAATTTTAATGACAACGATGGCCATGATTTTTGGCATGATGCCGATTGCTTTAGGTCTCGGAGCCGGCGCAGAACTCCGTTCTTCCATGGGGGTTGTCTTGATTGGGGGACTTATAACTTCTACCTTCTTGACACTGGTAGTTATTCCCTTAGTTTACTTATTACTTGATCGAGGAATAAATTATTTTAATAAAGTATTCAAGAATATTGCCGAGCCCCCTTCAGCAAAAATGGATAGATAAGTGGATACGAGGAGATGAAATTCATGAAAAGAATTGCAGTATTATCAAGCGGCGGCGACGCGCCAGGTATGAATGCCGCGATACGCGCAGTTGTACGTAAGGGCTTATATCATGGATTTGAGATGATTGGCATTGAAAGAGGATATGAAGGGGTTATAGCAGGCAGCTTTCGGCCGATGAATGCCAAGTCAGTTTCTGGCATTATTCAATCAGGCGGTACGGTGCTCAAGACGGCGAGAAGTGAAGCCTTCCGTACGTCTGAAGGCTTTATTGAAGCAGTAAATCAACTTCGCAAATTTGATATTGATACCCTTATTGTTATTGGCGGCGACGGCTCGATGGCCGGCGCGATGAAACTGGCTGAAGCAGGGATAAAAACCATAACAATTCCAGGCACCATTGATAATGATATGGCAGGTACAGAATATACTATTGGCTTTGATACAGCCTTGAATACTGTGCTGGATGCCGTAAATAAAATCCGGGATACTACCGCATCGCATGAGAGAGTGGCGATTGTCGAAGTTATGGGCCGCCATGCCGGACACATTGCCTTAATGGCAGGTCTTGCCTGCGGGGCCGAAACCATCCTTTTGCCAGAAAAACCGGAAGACCTGCATACTGTGTGCGATAAGCTGCAGCAGACCTACCGTCGAGGGAAGCTGTACAGTATTATTCTGGTGGCCGAAGGCGTAGGACATGCTTTTGATCTTGCTAAAAAAATCAAAGCGGAAACTACCTTTGAACCGCATGTGACAGTACTTGGCTACATTCAGCGCGGCGGTACACCGCTGGCAAAAGATAATATCATGGCCAGCAGAATGGGTGGTATGGCTATAGACTGTGTGCTGCGTGATGAGGCCAACTGCCTGA
>JAJFUN010000082.1 GCA_021372375.1 Pelosinus sp.
TCCAAGATGCCGCCGTTGTAGAACACGGCCCTATCGGCTGCGCCAGCGATATCCCTGTACGTAACGGGGTTTTCCGCACAGGAAACCGCAGAATGGGCTACCCTGTACATAATGTCAACTATATCAATACAAATCTCACAGAACAAGATACTATTTATGGCGGCGGCGCCAAACTAGAAGAAGGTATTCGAGAAGCCTACCGCAGGTTTAACCCGCGGGCCATCTTTGTAACGACAACCTGCGCTTCGGCAATAATTGGCGATGATGTACCCGGTATCTGCAATGAGCTGGAAGAAGAACTTGGTATACCAATCGTCGCGACTTTATGCGAGGGTTTTCGTACCAACATATGGGCAACCGGCTTTGATTCTGCTAATCACAGTATTCTACGAAAGATTGTCAAACCTGCCAAGCAAAAACAGCCTGATCTAATTAATGTCATCAGTTTTAAACATGATTTTTTGTATAAAAGCGTTTTTTCTCAGTTAGGCCTGCGTCCTAATTATATTGTTCCGCTGTCCACCATTGAGCAGCTCGAGCATATCTCCGAAGCGGCGGCAACAGTCCAGTACTGCGAAACCTTAGGCAGCTATCTTGCCGCAGGTCTTGAACAGCATTTTGGCGTACCGGAAATCAAAGCTCCTGCCCCTTTTGGGCTAAAGGCTTCTGATGAGCTCTTACGCGAAATCGGACGGGTATTTCATAAAGAACAAAAGGTTGAAGAAGTCATCCAGTCTGAACGAGCAAAAATTGCTCCTGATTTAGAGAGACTACAAAAGAAACTCTCGGGCAAAAAGGTCTACATTGCCGCAGGCGGCCCTTTGGCTTACAGCATTATGGCGCTGGTTAAAGACCTGGGTATGGAGGTTGTGGGAATAAGCGTCTGGCATCACGACCAGACCTTTGACAATCATGATGACCGTCTGAACTTTTTAAATTTTGGCGTTAAAAATTTTGGCGATTTCCATGTTGGCGTGTGCAACAAACAAGCCTTTGAAGTAACAAATGCCATCAATAAATACCAGCCTGATATTGCTATCACCCGTCATATGGCTACTGTCTGGGCTGCAAAACTTGGCATTCCCTCGATTTTTGCCGGCAATGAGCCTACCGAAATCCTCTATGACGGCTTAATCCGCTTTGGGCAGACCATTGATGACGCTATTTCCAATCCGGCCTACATCAAAAATGTCGCCAAGCACAGTAAACTTCCCTATACCGACTGGTGGCTCTCGCAAAATACCTATTCTTTTTTAAGGAGCGAATAGCATGACAAACATCATACAAGGACCGCGCCATGGCTGCGCACTCGGAGCACTACAAACCGTAGTTGCCATAGAGAGAGCTATTCCCATTTTACACGCTGGCCCTGGCTGCGGCTCGAAACTACATAGGGGATTATCGCTTGCCGGAGGTCACCAAGGCGCCGGCTATGCCGGCTCTGATGCCATACCCTGCACCAACATGGTTGAAAAAGATGTAGTGTTTGGCGGCATAGAAAAACTAAAGAATGTCATTGACGGCACACTAAAAATAATGGACGGTGATTTTTTCGTCGTCCTGACAGGCTGCACAGCCGACATAATCGGCGATGACGTAAAAAGCATAGTCAGTGAATTTCAAAGCCAAGGTGTCCCTATTGTGCATGTGGAAACAGCAGGCTTTAAAGGAGATGCCTACAAGGGGCATGAGCTATTACTCCGCGCTATTATTGAGCAGCATCTAAAACCTTCGGCAAGCAAAGAAAAAGGCCTGGTAAATATCTTTGCCAGTGTCCCAAGACACGATCCGTTTTGGGAAGGCGATTTAAATGAAATAAAAAGATTACTCGCAGGCATTGGCCTTAAGGCCAACATTTTATTTGGCTATAACAGCGGCGGCATAAAAGCCATTGAGGCCATCCCGTCCGCAGAATTTAATCTCGTTATATCTCCTTATATCGGCCTTAAAACAGCTGAGCTGCTTGAGGAAAAGTTTGGGACTCCTTATCTTCATTACCCGGTACTGCCCGTCGGCGGTATCGAAACATCCAACTTCTTACGGACAGTTGCCGAATTTGCCGGTACGCTATCTACGCAAACTGAACAATTTATCGAGGATAATGAAAAAGAATTTTATCATTACCTTATCAGGGCTGCCGATGTACTCACCGAGTATCAGCTCAATCAGCCTAAACGCTTTTATAACATAAATGATGCCTCTTATGCCCTAGCCTTTAGTAAATTTCTCGTAAATGAACTAGGCTACTTCCCGCTTCAGCAGTTTATCACTGAAGATATTCCGGCAGAATTCAAAGAACCTGTGGCGGGCTATTTTAAAGAGCTGGCACCTGGCATTGCAGCGGAAGTTTCCTTTGAACAGGATGGCGGATTAATTAATGAAAAAATCAAGGAAACTAACTCTTTGACTACTCCCCTAATCCTGGCCAGCACCTGGGAAGTAGATGTTGCCAAGGAAGTAAAAGGCCTTCATTTAAGTGTCAGCTTGCCAATTATTGACCGTCTGATTTTGCATCGCACTTATGTAGGGTATCGGGGCGGGCTTAATTTGGTGGAAGATATCTATTCTAGGCTGCTGGCGAAACATCGGGATTGAAAAACTTTCGTGCTAAATTTCACCTGAGTGCAAGACTACATCTACGGGAAGGAGTAATATTCAAAGTACAGATTGTAAGAAATTAAGGTAAAAAAGCTTTAGCCTTTACATCCATAATTTAGGAGGAATATCCATGAGTGATCTTGTAAAATCTATTTTATCGCGGCGCAGCATTAGAAGCTTCACTTCAGCGCAAATTAAAGAGGAAGAACTAAGCACCATAATTGAAGCAGGACAATATGCCCCTAGTGCAAAGAATGAACAGACCTGGCACTTTTCCGTTGTGCAAAACAAAGAACTGCTGACTAAAATTGATACCATTCTGCGCCGCATATTTTTAAACTCCGGCGATCAAGGTCTGCAAGCAAGAGCATCTGCCGATAACTTCAGCGCATTTTACCATGCTCCCACCCTAATTATCGTATCCGCCGATCAAACAGCCATCGCCCCCGAACCGGATGCCAGTCTAGCCCTCGGCAATATTCTGCTTGCCGCCCATGCGATAGGCGTGGGCTCGGTCTGGATTCATTCGCTGCGTTCCCTATTTAGCTCTGACGAAGGTAAGGCCTTGCAAAAAGATCTGGGCATTCCTGATGGATACACCATCTATGGGTCTGCTGCGCTTGGCTATAATGGCGGAGATATCCCCAATGCAGCTCCACGTAAAACGGGGACTGTGAGTATTATCAAATAAAAGGAGATTTATTAAATCTTTTTAATGTGATATCTAAAATAGGAGCGTCGATTACCGACAGCTCCTATTTTAGTAGGGTCTTTTCTTTTTTTATGATTCTAATTTTGTGTGCCCATTTTTACGAGACTGTGATCTACAGTATATGTAATTACACAAATTGAACAGCTTGCTTTTACTCAAAAAAGGGCATCGCTAGCAATAATTTCATATCGCTAATGCGACACCCCCTTTTTTAAATGAGATATCTGACATGTCAAGCTGTACATATTTAATACTGAGCCAAAAGCCGTCCCCTTTGCCATTCTTAATTAGTAATACTATGAACCATTTGTTTGAACCAAGCCGGCTGCCGCGAGCGTATGGCATTCCCCTTTCTCTAAAAATAGCCTATCGCAAAAAAGATCCAGCTTTCGCTGGACCTTTTTTTACAGGCTGATAATTGGCAAACAAACCTTATTATTTATTGCTTTTCTCCACCTTCAACCACAATTTGCTCAGCCGTAATATTCTCTGGGAAACTTGGTTTTAAGGTGTCATTATAATCTTTATGGAAGAATTGCTCATCTTTTAATTTCCCTTTAATCAAGCTATTTACATAGTCTAATAATTCTTTATTTCCTTGTTTAACAGCACCCGCTATATAATCTTTATTTCCTAATTCTTTTATACCTACTACATAGTCTGGATTCTTTTTCGCCCATACAAGTACGGTTGTATTATCTTGTGAGAAAGCGTCTGCTCTACCAGAAGTTAAAGCTTGGAAACCATCTGAGACAGCATCTATTCTTACTAATTTTACTTCTTTAGCATTATTAGAAAAATAGGAGTCTTGTGTAGTTCCTGTATTAAGGGCTAATGTTTTTCCTTTTAAATCATCCACCGAATTGATAGGTGCTTTTGCGCTAGAAACCACGCCTATAGAAACTTTTTGATAAGGCAATGTAAAATCTACACTTTTAGCCCTTTCCTCGGTAACTGTAAAATCTGCAAGCATTAAATCTACTTTACCTGTTTGCACATATGCTACTCTATCTGCGGGGTTTACAACAACCCAAGTAACTTTATTTTCATCCCCAAGTAATTCTTTGGCAATTCTTTTACCAAATTCAACATCATACCCTTTAAATTTTCCATCAGCATCTTGATAGCAGAAAGGTGCATCATCTGAAAAAACACCTATTTTTATTGTCCCTGCTTTTTTAATTGCAGCAATTGAACCGGCTTCTGCGCTTGCTGCTGATTGATTGCCACTTGTATTGGAAGAACAACCGGCTAGCCCTACCATCAAGGCGATACTCACTAAAATTGCAAAAATCTTTTTCATTTCCTTCACTCCTAAACTATAATTTTTTCTATCCATGAGCAAAACCACACACACATCGCAGGTGTGCGAGTTTGCAAAGTATAGCTAACCGCGCTAAAACTAGCAACTATCCTATAAATTTAAAAATCTTTTTGCTTCCTCTGTATTGGGAGAACTAAAAAATTTATCTGGTGTATTTACCTCTACAATTTTTCCATTTTCCATAAATATTATTTTATCAGCCACCTTTTCGGCAAATGCCATTTCATGTGTGACAATTAGCATAGTGAGTCCCTGGTCTCTTAAACCTTTAATTACATCCAAAACTTCTCTTACCATTTCCGGATCTAATGCAGCAGTAACCTCATCAAATAATATTATTTCAGGATTCATACATAACGCCCTGCAAATAGCTACTCTTTGTTTTTGTCCTCCCGATAGTTCTCTTGGATAAGCCGCTACTTTTTCTAATAAACCTACTCGTTCTAAATGTATTAGCGCTTCTTTTACAGCTTCTTCTTTACTTCTTTTTTCCACCTTCATAGGACCTAAAATAATATTTTTTAAAACATTCATGTGAGGAAATAAATCATAGCTTTGAAATACCATTCCTATTTTTTTTCTTACTTCACACCAATGTTTATAGTTAGCATCGGGTTTTGTAATCATAGCTTCATTTAAATAGATTTCTCCGCCTTGAACTTCTTCTAGCCCATTAATACATCGTAGTAGTGTTGATTTTCCACAACCCGAACGCCCCAAGATAGCAATTACTTCGCCTTTTTCCACATCAAAGCTAACATCATTAAGCACAATGTTCTCTTTAAAGGATTTCCTAATATTTTTTAATTGTAATAGCATCTGATCTACTCCTGTATATAAACTTAATTTTTATACGACCGAAAATCTCTTTTCCAGATATTTAGAAAACAATGACAAAGGATAACAAATCATAAAATAAACCAATAATAAGATAAAATACATCGTAAACGATATGTAGCTGTTAGGATTATTGTAATATACCACCTGTATGATGCTTTGCGAAACCTTCATTATCTCTGAAACACCTATTAAAAACATTAGATTCGTAGTTTTTATCAGACGAGTGGCTAAATTAACTATAGCAGGTAAGCTCCTAATTATTATTTGTGGTAAAATTACATACACATACATTTGAATTTTAGTAAGTCCTATTGCCGCGCTTGCTTCAAACTGACTTTTTGGTAAACTCGTTATATAACTTCTTACTAAATCACCTATTTCAAAAGTGCCCCACAGTGTGAAAACGATAAGTGATACAACCATACTGTCTGTTTGTATATTAAAAGCATACGTCACACCAAAAAACAATACCACTAACCAAATCAAGGGGTGAATTAATCGAAATGCTTCTAAAACTATTCTTAATACAAAATTAACTACTTTATTTTTAGAAGTCATAAGTACACCGATGATAAATCCGAAAAAAATAGACAATATCAACGAACTCACAGATATTTCTATCGTGACTATAAAGCCATCTAATAATCTTGGAAAAGCTTTTATTATGTATTCAATCCCCAAATTCTGCAAAGCGTACCTTCCTTTCCAATACGGAAAATCCATAAGACATCGGTATTAAAATAACTAGATAAGAAACAATCATTAGTATCATAATAGGAACTGTCAGATCTGCACGTAAACTTATGATTGCAAAAGCTTGGTAAACTATTTCCGGAAGCAAAATTATTTTCATAACCGAAACTTCTTTCGTCAAAAATATAGCATTATTGTTGATAGCAGCAATGGAAATTGATATTGTTTGCGGCAAAATAAGATATCTAATTGTATCAAACTTTGATAAGCCTATTGCCATGGCAAGTTCTCTTTGATTTTTTGAAATTACTTTCATGCCAGCGTACATCGCTTCGCACATATAAGCGCCCCCTAAAAGCGATAGCACTAATACAGAACAAGTAAAACTATCTAACTTCACAAATATTTTAGGTAACCCGTAAAAAACGAAGTAAACTTGTACCAAAGAAGGTGTATTCCTGAAAAATTCAACATACATATAAATAATCGCTTTTACTACTGTGATTTTATAATATAAAGCAATGCTACATATCAATCCTATAATAAAAGCTATTATAATAGATAAAAAAGCCACCTCTATCGTCACCCCTGAGGCGTGTATAAATATATTCACTAAATCAAAACTATTGCGTATCTCCATATAACAATCTCCTCACAAACATTTCCAATAGAAATAAATATTATCCCCTATCTATCTCCAGCCCCAAGCAATCTTTTTTTATCCGATTCAAATCAAAAATAAAAAAGAGGTTAGACATACGACCCACGTATGTCCAACCTCTGGTTATCCAGTTAGTTGAATTTCTAGCACTATATGATTTTAACAAAAAATTTCTAATAAGAAAAACCATCTGCAATTCATTATAGCATTAATTTTGTCATTGTCAAGTAATAAAAAATCGCCAAAGTTTAACGTTATGCCGATTGCAGAGTAAGGCTTTAATTTATCACTGACGAATTACAAGCCTTTCAGTCTGCTCAGCCTTTTTCTCAAATAGTTTATAGGTCAGAAATAATAGTCCAAACCAGAAAGGCGCCACATACAAGGCAATCCGCATTTCTTCATCAATAGCCATCATAATTGCCACCGCTGTCAAAAAGGCTAAGACCAGTATATTGCCGTATGGATAAAACAGCATTGGATATTTTAGGCTTGAGACGGCTTCTTTACTTAAATTTTGCCTAAATTTCCAGCTTGTCAACACAATCATCGCCCAGATAAACAAACCGCCAATTACCGTCAGGCTTGTCACATAGGTAAAAGCCTTGCCTGGGACTACATAATTAAAAATTACGCCGATTAACGCCACTCCTACAGTCGTTAATACCCCATTTAACGGCACCTGATTTCTGCCCACCTTTTTCAAATACCCGGGCGCTTCATTACGGATGGAGAGCCCATACAGCATGCGGGCGCCGGCATAAATGCCTACATTGCAGGATGAAAGAGCTGCTGTCAAAACAACAAAGTTAATAATACCTGCCGCGCTTCTAATTCCCAGCCTGTCAAAAATCAAAACAAAAGGACTGCCAATACTGCCCAATTGATTCCACGGATATAACGACATAATGACAAATATGGAACCGACATAAAAGATAAGTATCCGCCAAAACACTTTATTGATAGCCGAAGGAAGTGTTTCTTCAGGATTTTTGGCCTCGCCAGCAGTAACGCCGATTGCCTCAAAGCCCATATAAGCAAAAAGCACCATAACGAAGGCTGTTAAGACACCCTGTACCCCCATGGGCAGAAAACCGCCATTAGTCCATAGATTGGAAATGCCCGCAGGAATACCATCATTTCCTAGCCCAAAAATAATAATGATTCCCCCCAGAATAATCATTCCCACAATGGTAACAACCTTCACAAGTGCAAACCAAAACTCAAATTCGCCATACACCTTAACCGCAATAATATTTACCAGCGTCATAATAAATAAGGCCGCCAGCGCAGTAAGCCACTGCTCGATATCAGGAAACCAATATTTCATATAAACGCCAACCGCCGTAATTTCGCACATACAGGTTACCGTCATCTGATACCAATATGTCCAGCCGACAAAATATCCAGACTTAGGACCAATAAACGTATTGGCATATGTACTGAATGAACCGGCTATCGGATACTCAGCAGCAATTTCCCGAGTGCTCTCAGCACAAAAAAGCCGACAATACCCCCAAGAATATAAGATAGGATAATCCCCGGTCCAGCCATTTTAATTGCTGAGGCCGATCCTAAAAATAGCCCTACCCCAATAGCCCCGCCTAGTGCAATCAACTGAATATGTCTATTCTGCAGGTCCCTTGATAAGTTTTCCTCTACCTTTTTTGATTGTCCCATCCCTTCACTTCCCTCTCATTATTATAGGTATAAGAAACACCGCTGTCGCGATGTTTTAGACCAAAAAGACCAGTATTTTGCTTTAGTTCCCCTCTAGAGAGGGGTGCCCAAAGGGCGGGGTGTGTTGGTTTTTGCTGTTCGTCCTTTTTATTTATCTTGTCTAATTCAAACACACCCCGTCGCTCACGCGCCACCCCTCTCTAGAGGGGAATTTTTGAATCACGACCTTTCACAGCCTGCTAACTTTTGATACACCTTACTTCCTAGGCCTCCAAATTTTGTATTATATTAAGAATAAAAAAAGAGACTAAGCAGGTATTTTTATAAATCCTTGCTTAGTCTCTGGTTTTCCAGTCAACTAAATATAATATTTATTAATAAAGCGCATCAATTATTATAATTGTACCTAATAAGAAATATTATTGCAATATTTACTTTTAAAATCTAAGTTATTTTCAAAAAACATGTCAGATATTGAAACAGGGGGACTGTCTCCACTTTCTGTGTGAAGTTAAGACTGTTTTTAATAAATTGTAAACCTATAGCAATTATATCGGTTTACAATTTATTAAAAAAGATATAAAATAGTAATTAGTCGTTAACCTAGTGCTAGATACATGTTAACAATATCTAAAAGGGAGACACTCTATGAACTCGAAAGAAATTATCCAGCTTGGTGAAGCGGTTTTAGAAGGTCATATAATTAGTGAACAAGAGGCATTGTCCTTAACAGATACTTGCGAGGAAGATATTCCTCTCCTTGCTGCTTACGCTAATAAAATACGTGTCAAGTTTGCCGGTAAAAAAGTAGACATGTGCGGAGTTGTCAATGCACGTTCAGGACTATGCTCTGAAGATTGCAAGTTTTGCGCCCAATCAGTATACCATCAGACTAACGCCCAACCCTTTTCTCTAATTTCTAACGATGAGGCTCTTGCGGCGTTTAGCAAGCTCTCTAAGGCCGGTGCGGAACGCGCTAGTATCGTTACAAGTGGTAAAGGTATGGAAAATGACCCGGATTTCGAACGGATTGTTGCACTTATTAAACAGGTTTCAACGATAGCTGGAATTGAAATTTGCGCAAACCTAGGCACTATTAGCTATGATCAGGCTGCTTTGTTAGTAAAATCAGGAATCAAAAGATACGCTCATAACCTCGAAACAAGTCCAAGATTTTATCCGGCAATATGTACCACGCATCCTTATCAGGAACGTTTGAACACATTGCTTGCGGCAAAAAAGGCGGGTCTGGAACTTTGCTCCGGCGGTATTATTGGACTTGGTGAGACCTGGAATGATCGGATTAATCTGGCGCTTACTTTGCGTTCATTGGACGTTGCCTCAATTCCTATCAATATCCTAAATCCAATACAAGGTACCTTATTAGAAAAGCAACCTCCACTATCTCCACTTGAGATTCTCAAAACATTTGGCATCTTTCGCTTTATCTTGCCCAATAAAGTGATTCGTCCCGCAGGCGGACGAGAAATCAATTTACGCGATATGCAAGGAGCAGTAATGCTAGCAGGGGCTAACGGTTTAATAATTGGCAACTATCTAACTTTTGGAGGACGCGATATAGCCAAAGACTTTATCATGGTAAATGATGCAGGTCTGCATCCGCACATTAAATAATCTAGGAGGCAAAACTATGAGTTATGATTTAATTTTTATGTTAGGTAAAAAAGTTCTTAATGGTGAACAACTAACTTTTTCCGAAGCTTTACAACTTACTCAAATTGACGAAGCAGATATACCTATCTTATTGGGTGTTGCCAATAAAGTGCGTATAAAATTCACAGGTAATCAGGTAGATACTTGTGAAATAGTTAATGCCCGTTCAGGCGGCTGCTCAGAAGACTGTAAATTTTGCGCACAATCCGCCCACCACGACGTAAAATTCGATAGTTATCCGCTAATGAATGAAACTCAAATTCTACAAGCGGCAAAAGCTGCAGAATCCCATGGTGCCTATCGCTTCTGCATTGTGACTGCCGGCTGTGGTATGAAGCACGATCCAGACTTTGAAAAAATTACAGATTCGATAAAACGTATCGGCCGTGAAACCGGTCTGGAGCGGTGTTGTTCACTAGGTATTTTATCCCCTGCGCATGTTAAGGCATTGAAGGCAGCAGGGATCACACGCTACCACCATAATCTTGAGACAAGTAAAAGTTACTTTGAGCAAATTTGCACAACACATACCTATGATGAACGGGTAGAAACAATCAAAAATGTTAAGGCGGAAGGCTTGGAAGTTTGCTCTGGCGGTATTATCGGTCTAGGCGAGAATTGGCAGCAGAGACTTGAGCTTGCCTTTGCACTTAAAGAATTAGATGTTGACTCAGTACCTATTAATGTCCTAAATCCGGTTAAAGGAACCGCTCTTGAGGACCGTCCTCCACTAAAACCAATGGAGGTGCTGCAAACCTTTGCGATTTTTAGATTAATACTACCTACTAAAATCCTGCGTTATGCCGGTGGTCGGGAGAAAGCGTTAGGAGAACTTGTTCCGCTAGGGTTTCTCTCGGGAATCAACGGTATGCTCATTGGTAACTATCTGACAACATCTGGGCGCGGAGCTGATATGGATCTTACTACCGTTCGCAATTTAGGTCTTAAGCCAATTGCAGAGTAAGGCTGCTTTAGGTGGCGAAGACTTTGCTTACTACCAGGAAAAAATTCCAGGCGCCTTCATTAATGTAGGAACAGGCCCTTTCCAGCCGCTGCATCATCCGAAATTTACAATCGATGAAGCAGCGCTGCTGCCTGGCGCAAACTATTTCTCCTTGCTGGCACAGCACGGTTTAAGCTATTTGCAGCATAACAAAAAAAGAGAAAGACTCTTATAAAAGTGAAAGTCTTTCTCTTTTCCAACCACGCTTATTAGAGAAACGCAGCGTCTGTCCCCTGCATTTTATTACAGTAATCAATATTAGAACCTATAACTAGTTTTCACCCAAATATTTCGACCTGGCGCATTGATTTGTGTTGATGGCAAAAATAGATAAGAACCATTATATTTTATGCCAGTATTTTTGCAGCTAAGGTGTTCCGCATAAAGTTTATTTAAAATATTGTCAACCCCAGCTGAAATAACAACCCTGTCAGATACATGATAGGATGTATTGAGGGAAAGAACCCCATATCCTGGCGTCTTGGCCACATCAAAGCCTGTACTATTCCCATAATTGATATCGACACGGTCTTGCGCTTGAACTCCCCGCCAAAAAAGGTACGCTTCCAATTTTTTATTGTTGTATTTAATGCCTACAGTTCCTTCGAGCGCAGGTATTTGCGGCAGCGGCTTATGTTCTGTATCGTTATTACCATGAGTAGCAGCCAACGTGGCATTAAGCGTCCAGTGCTCAGATAGTGCATACGCAGCATCCGCTTCACCGCCATACAGAGTTGCATCTACATTATTTGCCGACCAAGCATCATATGTTGTCACAGAATCTTTAGATGCTTTAAGCAATATATAGTCATTGATCTTGGCATAAAATAGGGATAAATTGGCTTTTAATTTACCAGACTTATAAGAAAGACCAGTATCTAATTGCGTGCTTTTTTCCGGTTTTACATAAAATGAGTCAGTAATCAACGGCATTCTCCCCGTACCACCTCTTTCCACAAAGTCGGCCGGTCTCTCCACATGTCCGACACCGACATAGGTTGTAACAGGCGCGTTACTAGCATCATGCTCATAACGCAAAAATGCACTATATGTCTTATCAACGCCCTTGTGCCGATAATCATCGTCACCCTCATGCCAATCAGGATCAAGCCATTTGTTTTCCGCATTTAGCTTATCAAATCTGAGACCACTGATAATACGGCTTTGTGCATCAACATTACGTTTTACTTCTCCGAATATTCCAAGGTTATCAAATTCAATAGTCGGCACGCGCGGTCCATCCAACCCATCATACATGCCCCAGCAGCGATAATTATGCCGCTCCTGAAGATAGTCCATGCCAACAGTAGCTTGAGTATCTTTATTTACATCCAGTTTGGCGGCCAAGCGAGCCCCGCGCGCGGTAACAGTAGGATTCATAACACTTCCCGATTTCCATTTTACCCATGGTCGCATCGTATGGGTATCCATAATATGATCTTCAAAATTACTGTAGGCAGTAAAATCTATTTCTTGAATAAGCTTAGATACATTCTTCTTCTCAAATCTGAAATTATAATTTTCTTTATCTAATTGCGCTGAATCATGTGACATCTTTCCGCTAGCCGAATTGCTTGTATGAGCAGATTGCGCTGCGCCAAGATCGGCTGTATACTCGTACAGGGTATTGGCATCTGGCGTCAAACCTACAATGTAAGTGGAATTGTTTTTAGCGTAACGCGAAAAAACAGGATTACCATTGCCGTCTTTGTAATTATCCGAAGTAGTCCTGCTGCGAATAATACGCACATAGCCGCCTTTATCGCCAGTAGTAATATCATACAGTTGATCATTGCGGCCAAAGCTGCCAAATAAAAGGCTGCTGTAAAAACGTTGACCAGGCTTATCAAAACGCGGCGTGATGCGTTCAAACAAAACCGTCCCCGCCAGATTACCATTGCCATATAGAACGGTTTCAGGACCTTTCAGCACAGTAATTTTATCAAATGTTTCTGGCGAAGCATATGAAGGTGCCGGATCCATTCTTGCTGGGCAGGCTCCTTTTAGTTGCGCCCCATCAATCAGAACGTTAAGCCGTGACCCACCAAGCCCGCGCAGCACCGGATCACCGTCAATGCCGCCCTCCAATACAGTGGAAAACCCAGGAATGTTTTTTAAATAAGACCCACCGTCATTTGGCGGCAGCGGCTGACGCGGCGCTTTGGGATTGGTTTTTACAGTCAGCGGATTTGTCATTGCAGGCGCGGTAACTACTACTGTAGTTATCGGGAATTCTTCTGCTTGTTTCTCCTTATCTTCTTTACTGCCATCTTCAGCAGCCAATGCCCTGGGAGCATCGGTTACAGAAAAAGTCTGTACTAAGAGTAAAAAAATTGAAATCATACGAATAAGTTTCAAAAATACTCCCCCTCCTTGTTAATCATGCTAAATCTATAATATAAACAAGATTAACCATCTACTACCTGACAATTGCTAATCTTGGAATTTGCTGCTTGCATAACTAAAGGCCGTAAAGCAACTCATTGCTTTACGGCCTTTAGTTATTTTACTAATCAGCCCACACCTTGATTCATTTATATTTTACAAGCCTCAACTAGACTCTGTCTACTATCCAAAAGTACTGTTTTTTTGCCAGAAAATATAATCACCCGTTTGAATTTTTACTCCATTTAACGTTTCGGCTGCAATATCACCAATATAATTGCTCGCTAATGCAATTGACTGCTATAAAAGAGCGTGTCGCAAAACGATTATTGAAAAATCGTCTTGCGACACGTTTTTTGAACAAAAAGAAATTAAATAAATGAAAGTTGTAAAAGCTTGACTATTGTATTGCTTGTATCGCCTTTTCTATTCTTGCTAATGCTTCCAGCAGCACACTGCGCTGGGTAGCTAAATTAATCCGGGCAAAACCAGCTCCCTGCGCGCCAAAAGTTTTGCCGGCATTGAGGCCAACTTTGGCCTTATGAATCAGGAAGGTTTCAAGCTCGGCTGTATCAGTAAAATACGCGCGAAAATCCAGCCACGCCAAATAAGTCCCTTCCGGCTTATATACTTTGACTTTAGGGAGTCTAGTCTGTACAAAATCAACCAGTGTGTCCGCGTTCTGTTCTAAATAGTAGAGGAGTGACTCAAGCCAGGCTTCTCCTTCATTATAGGCGGCTTCGGTAGCCAGTACGCCAAACAGGTTGTTGCGGTTTATATGCAGCCTGGTGAACCAAGCTTTTATTGCTCCGCGGCGGCGTTTGCAAGGCGCAATAATAAAAGAAAAGTTGAGCCCGGCAATATTGAAGGTCTTACTGGCCGCCATAAAGGTGATGCTCTGTTTTATAACAGGCTTACCAAGTGAAGCAAATACCGTATGTTTATGACCGCTGTAAATCAAATCACTATGAATTTCATCAGAAAGTACATCGACGTTGTATTTTTGGCACAGTTCGTAAACTTTAGTAAGTTCTTCTTTTGTCCATACCCGGCCTACCGGGTTATGCGGGCTGCAAAATAACAGCAGCTTATTAGCTGGGTCAGCAAGCTTCTCCTCAAGGTCAGTAAAATCAATTTCATACCGTCCGTCTTTAGAAATTAGCGGATTTTCTACGATTTTACGTTCATTATCCTTGATGCAGGCAAAAAAAGGCGGATATACCGGCGGCTGGACAATCACCCCGTCACCTGGCTCACTGAGCGCCAAAATAGACAAGCTGATTGACGGCACAACGCCTGGCGCGAGTAGTATCCACTCTTTTTCAATATCCCAACCATGCCGCCGCTTAACCCAGTTTATGAGTGACTGATAAATAGTGTCTTCCTGAATATTGTAGGCATAAATAGGATGCTCGGCCCGCTCGGCAACTCTTGCCGCTACCGCATCTGGTACAGCAAAATCCATATCGGCTATCCAGAGCGGCAAAACTTCTTCATTGCCAAATACATCCTGTAACGCATCCCATTTACGACTGCCCGTCCCCTGACGGGTAATACTTTTATCAAAATCAAATAACTTATTCCCTGTCATACTCTAAGCCTCACTTAATATAAAATATGATATAACTCCTATTTTTTCTCCGCCAGCAGCCGCTTGTAATACGAATGTGCTGTATACAGAGCTGACACCGGATTATGGCCCGTTACCCTGTCCTTTGTAACCAAGGTGGTTACCGGAGCCTCGGAGTATTTGATAAACAGCGAATCATGCCCTACACATAACCCTACGATTACATTTAAGTCTGTGTTATGATAATTCAAAATGCGGGCCTGTAAAATAGGATTACACATTGATTCGTGCGTACCTGGTCTGATTTTGTGTTCTTCTAATATGCCAATTTCTGTTTTATCAACAGATCCAACTTTACAAATTGCACTATAGTATTTAAATCCCTTAGCCTCAAGAATTTCGGCAAAAATCTTAGCCTCCTCAATAAGTCCGGCGCAAGTGGCGATACCGATACTCTTGGCGCCAATGCGATTGGCAAATTCCATTATTTCTTCCACTCTGGTTAGTTTGCCATAAAAAAGTCCCTCCACCTGCGCAGAAGCTCTGGCTATCACAGCATCTTGGTCATCCCCTTTTAGATGCTGTTTGATTTCCTCGATGTCTTTTGCTATTTCGTGCTCTCCATTATCTTTCGTTGTCAGACAAAACCCCGGGAACTCCCGATCTCTGGTTTTGCAATTATACACACTGCAGTCTGTGCATGATAAATTTGCTACGTTCTTTTTGCTCATAGTCTTCTCCTTGTTAAATTGAATAATCTGCGGCTGGTAAAATTCTCTTTAGAAACTTCTTAGTCCTTTCCTCTTTAGGTCTCAAAAGAACCTCTTCCGGACGTCCCTGTTCGACAATAACACCACCATCCATAAAAACAACACGGCTGGCAATGTCTCTGGCAAACGAGATTTCATGAGTTACTACAATCATAGTCCGCCCTTCTTTGGCAACCTTTCTCATCACACTTAGCACTTCTCCAACTAATTCCGGATCAAGCGCCGAAGTAGGCTCATCAAACAAAATCACTTCCGGATTTAACGCCAAAGCTCTCGCAATACCTACCCGCTGCTGCTGCCCACCGGACAGCTGGCTGGGATAGGCATCAGCCCTTTCCTTGAGGCCTACTTTCTCCAAGTAATAGTGGCTGATCTTCAAGGCCTCCTCTTTTGCCATTTTGCGGGCTACAATAAGCCCTTCCATTATATTTTCCAGCGCTGTTTTATTTTTAAATAAATTATATAATTGAAATACCATTGCTGTATTTCGTCGTATTTCGAGGATTTTCTTCTGTGTGACATGCTTGCAGTTTACTTGGACATTGCCAATCGTAATTTCGCCTTTATCAGCACGTTCTAAAAAATTTAGGCTGCGCAGAAGCGTGGTTTTACCAGAACCGCTTGGTCCAAGAATAACAACGACTTCCCCTTTTTCCACTTTCAAATTAATGCCTTTTAAAACCTCCTGCTCGCCAAACGACTTATGGAGATCTTTTATCTCAATCATACCACCCCTCCTTTTCCATATACACTTACCCTTGCTTCTAAAACAGCGACAATCCGTTCTACCAGTACGCAGAGTGCCCAGTATATAAGCGCCGCCGCCAGATATGCCTCTAGAAATTTATAATTACTATTGGCCTCAAATAATGTAGCGTTGACAATTTCCACCACAGAAATAAGGGATGCTATCGCCGATCCTTTAATCAAGCCGATTAAGTTGCTGCCTAGGAGCGGAATTGCTACCGGCAAGGCTTGCGGCAAAATGATACGATACAGCATCTCACGGGAATTCATGCCTACTGAATAGGCTGCTTCATACTGTCCAGACGGCACAGACTGGAGTGCAGTTCGGACAACTTCGGAAAGATAGACAGCAGCATGGATTGATAAGCCGATGACTGCCACCAACGTATATGAAATATCTTTTGAACTCAGCGCCAGCCCATATTTTGGGGCAACAGCATCAACCCCCAAATGTAGTGCCAAATAAAGAATGGTTAGCTGTAATAACAGCGGCACCCCGCGAAGGAAAATAACTAAAGCGGCTAAAAACTGTGCAAGGCCACGTACCTTAAAGAGCCGTACCACTGCAATAGCACTGCCTAAAATCATTCCAACCGCCAGCGGTACAACGGAAAGCAGCAAAACTACTGGAATATATTTTATCGCTACGATTAATTCATACACAAAAAATGCGCTGTCAAACTGAAATCCCATATGCTCACCGCTTTCAAATATTTATTCCTGACCGGAAACTACATGCTTTGTGCCAAGTCTTTTTTCAAGGCGCTTAAACGTCTGTTCCAAAAGCAGACTAAGTACAAAGAAGATAATAGCCGCAGCCGCATAGGCTTCCAGGGAACGATAGGTATTGCTGCTGATAGCCTTAATTACACCAATGATATCAATTACTCCCAGCGTATAGGCCAGCGAAGTGTCCTTGAGCAGCGACACAATATTATTGCCAAGCGCCGGCAGCGCAATCTTAATGGCCTGAGGAAAAACAATGCGCCGAAAGGCCTGCCAGCGTGTCATGCCGACAGCATAGGCCGCTTCTGTCTGACCAACTTCTACCCCGGCTACCGCTGATCGAATAATCTCTGATAAAAAAGCCGAACTGTTTACGATATAAGCAATCAAAACAAAAATCAAAGTATCCCATCGATTGATATTTACATGAAACAGACCTTCTACCAATACCGGCAGTCCGATATATACGATATACAGCAGTACTAAAATCGGAATACCGCGGATAAAGGATACATACACAGTCGCCAGCTGTGACAGTACCGGCATCTTATAGAGCCTGACTAACGCAATATAACTGCCAATTAGAAGGCCAAAGATCAGCGCAATCAGCACGATGTAAAGGGTTATATCGAGACGGGATAATAGCTTGGGAAAAGCATCAATAAATAAGCTAAATGAAAATATATTTTCCATAAAATTATCCTTTCGCTACTCTTTAGCGATATAATCGCCGCCCAACCATTTCTCAGAAAGCGCCCTCAGCGTACCATCCTCTTTGAGTGCTTTCAAAGCTGCGTCAACATCCTTTTTGAGCTGCTCACCAGTCGCATCACCTTTACGATACAAATAGTACGAATTAGAACGGCTGATTGGCTCTCCTACTGACTTGATATCAACCCCATATGTCTTTTTAAAGGTATCAATATTGCGCTGTACATTGACAAACGCATCTGTTTTGCCGGAATTTAGATTTTGCAGGGTCAGCGTAACATCCGAAGCCTCCAGAATAAGCTTTAGCTTATTGCCATGCTCCTTGTTCCATTTGTCGACAACTGCTGTTTTGTTAGCAGAGGCCTTGCCTACTTCCACCGTACCGTTAATTGCCGCAAGATCATCAAGCGACTTAATGTCATTTCGACCTCCTTTTACAGCAAGCAATAGGTCATAGGTTGTAACGCCTACCTCACCAAACACGTATTTATTTTTGCGGTCAGCATTGACTTCAAATTGATGCGCCGCCAAATCAATTTTGCCTGTTTCCAAACTAACTAAGATCGCATTAAAATCAAAGGTCTTAAATTCAAATTCATACTGCGGCAGACGTTCATTGATTTTTTTAAGTACTTCCACTTCAAAACCGTTCAAATTATTATTATCATCAATAAAGCAATAGGGCTTATATTCGCTGCCTGTGCCAATAATAATTTTCTTTTTGTTTTTCGCCCCGTCAGCCGGAGCACTGGATTGGCAGCCTGCCACCAAAAATACTATACTAAGTAAGAGTGCGGTAAAAACGATTAATTTTGATTTTCTCATGTTTATTCCCCCATTATTTTTGTTTCAGTTCACATCCGTTTGCGCTCTTTTTGGGAAAACAAAAAGGCCAGAGCAACCCTTTTTCAGGAATTGCTCTGGCCTTCAGTTTTCCGATCAGCCAACGGTATGCAATTTACTAAGCTCATAAGCTCAAGTGATATGAATGTATATTAACACTATCCTAAAGAAATGTCAACACTTTTTTACAAACTTCCTACGGGTTCTTCTCCACGTTAATAGCATTCTCCAGTGTATGCCAGGATAAAACAGCGCATTTTACCCGTGCCGGCATATTGGAAATATTTTTTAACGCAATGGCTTCATCTAAAATTTCGAGTTCCTCGTCAGTGGTTTTTTCTCTTTTTATCATCGCTAAAAAAGTATCCATTAAATTTTGTGCTGTTTCCAGTGTTTGCCCTTGTATCAAATCAATCATCATCGAGGTAGAGGCCTGGGATATCGCGCAGCCAACGCCGGTAAAAGAGGCTTCCTGAATGATGCCGTCCTCAATGTTAAGTTCCAATTCGATTTCATCACCGCAGCTGGGATTTCTCCCCTTTAGCACCATATTGGGCTGCGCCAAATGATGCTTATTGCGGCCGGACTGATTATGCTCAGCAATAATTTCCGTGTAAATCTCACTTAGATCCATAGCCCAGCACCCCCCTGACACGGCTTAAACTATCGACAAGCTGATCTATATCTTCGCGCGTATTGTAAAAATAGAAACTAGCCCGGCAGGTGGCATTCACCCCCAAAAACTGCATCAAAGGATGTGCGCAGTGATGTCCGGCCCGAATAGCCACGCCATCCGCGTCTAAAATCGTAGAAACATCATGGGGATGTACATCCTGAACATTAAATGAAATTACGCCCGATTTGTAGGAAACATCCTGCGTA
>JAJFUN010000083.1 GCA_021372375.1 Pelosinus sp.
GTAATTGCTGATATCGTTAATCGGAATCCAGGAATATACAGGGTATAAAGGAACAGGTTTGTTCCCTGAACTTAATGTAGAGACAAGTAAGGGCTTAAATGGTTCCTTAATGCTGCGGTCGATGGAAATTTCAGTGGCATCAGAAAACACGCCCATTGGATTGCCATCGTAATCTAAAGCGCGAACCCGCCAGTAAAAGTGATCGCCGACAAGCTGAGAAAGATTAGGATTATAGCCGTTGGTATATACCTGACGTGTGGAAAAAACCTGATGCGTTGATGGTGAAATACCATTGGGGTTCTCGGGGGGCAAATCAGTTAACTCAAATTCGTAGTATACTCCGCCCGGCACGGGCTCCCAGGTTAGCATGGGATGGAAGCTTACGAGGTTGTGATGGAAAAAAATGGAATTTGGAATGGGCTTTGCCTCTTTTTGATTGTCGATAGTATCCTTGTGATTTGTGGCAATGGCAATGGTGTTGGAGTAAAAGCCGATTGGCTGTTTAAAGAGACCATGGGCAGATACGCGTAAATACGCAAGTTTCGGTAAATCCTTGTCCAGGGTATAACTGTTTTTGAAAGTAAAGTAATGGATACGTTTTTCAGCGTGCGCTGTAGGACTATCATTACTTGGCGGACTTGTAAGTATTTCAATTTCGTAACAAACAGGATAGGGTAATTTCGTCCAAGAAAGCTCATATTTGTCGTTAGTGCTGGCAATGGCCAAGGTGGGTTTAAAATTAGAAAGCCTGCTGAGGGGAGTTGCTTCAATCGTGTAGGATAATATAAGAACAGACAATAATCCTAGAATTAGTTTTTTCATATGACACCTGCTTTTTTATAGTATGCAAACAATTTTAAAAGTTATTATATAATATCATAAACTTATAGTTTTACAATATTTACCTCATTTTAGAAAAGGCAAGAAAAAGCCAGCGCATAAATTTGCACCGGCTTCTTTGCCATGAATAGATTGCAATATTTTATAAACCTTCTTACAGCTTTATTTATATTAGGCCTTTTTGGCCCCAATTTGTTTGGGATTATCCACCAAAATGCCAATGACGCCGATGCGCTTGGTCATAAAAATTCCCCCTGCATAAGATGCAATAACTTAATTATATAGTAATATGCTATAATTGTATAGGCTAATAAATTTTATGACAAAAAGTCCGTTAGCAAAATACATTGCTTTATTTGAGAAGGATAATTTAGTTTTATATTGAATATTATTTAAAATTATTTTATTATAATAGGTAACATTGTTAACTTTGATGAAAATACAGTAAATTTTGATAAGGTGGTTGATTGTCTTGAGAAGTGATGTAGTAAAAAAAGGTTCTACCCGAGCAGCACATCGTTCGCTGTTTTATGCCATGGGGTATTCCCCGGAAGATTTGGACAAACCGTTAATTGGTGTAGTTAATGCTTTTAATGAAATTATACCAGGGCATATTCATTTACGTACAGTAGCTGAAGCTGTAAAGCTGGGAGTAACTGCAGCAGGCGGTACGCCGATAGAATTTCCGGCTATCGGGGTATGTGACGGTATTGCCATGGGACATATTGGTATGAAATATTCCCTAGCCAGCCGCGAACTCATTGCCGATTCCATAGAAGCCATGGCTACAGCACATGCGTTTGACGGATTGGTACTCATCCCAAACTGCGATAAAATTGTGCCGGGTATGCTGATGGCGGCCGCAAGGCTCAATATTCCCTGTGTGGTGGTGAGTGGCGGACCTATGATGGCTGGACGGTATCAGGGCCGTGATATCAGCGTAACACATATGTTTGAAGCGCCAGGACTGTATGCCGCAGGCAAGCTGAATGATGAAGAATTATCTAAGATGGAACAGTCAGCCTGTCCGGGCTGCGGTTCCTGTTCAGGTCTTTTTACGGCCAATACCATGAATTGCTTGACAGAAGCCTTGGGCATGGGACTGCCTGGTAATGGTACGGTGCCGGCCGCGCAATTTGGATCGCGGCGCATTATGGCCAAAAAAGCCGGGGCGGTAGCGGTGGAACTTGTTAAAAAAGAGATAAAAGCCCGGGATATTTTGACGCGTAAAGCCTTTGAAAATGCCATTGCCGTGGATATGGGCATTGGCGGTTCTTCTAATACCGTACTGCACTTGACGGCTATTGCTCATGAAGCGGGTATTGAATTGCCGCTGGAATTGTTTGATGAAATTAGTGGGAAGACTTCCTATATTACCAAACTAAGCCCTGGTGGAACACATCATATGCAGGATTTGAATGAAGCGGGCGGGATTCCTGCTGTTATGCAGGAGCTTTCCAAGAAAGGGGTTATTCATACAGATGCTCTCACAATAACAGGGACGATTGCCGACCGGATCAAAGATGCTGTGATTCAGCGAGCTGATGTTATTAAGACAGTAGATGCGCCGTATCGTGACAAAGGCGGTATTGCCATTTTGCACGGAAATTTAGCGCCAAATGGCGGTGTTGTTAAGGAAAGCGCTGTGGCAGAAGATATGCTGGTTTTTGAAGGCACAGCACGCGTATTTAATAGTGAAGAAGCGGCGATGGACGCCATCATCGGCAAACAGATTCATAATGGAGATGTAGTAGTCATTCGCTATGAAGGACCAAAGGGCGGACCTGGTATGCGTGAAATGCTTAATCCGACTGCTGCGATTGCCGGGATGGGTCTCAAAGTGGCACTCCTCACAGATGGTCGTTTTAGTGGTGCTACCAGAGGCGCTTGTATCGGACATATTTCGCCGGAAGCGATGGAAGGCGGGCCAATTGCTTTTATTGAAGAAGGCGATCAGATTTCGCTCGATATTCCAGGGAGAAAACTAAACGTAAAATTAAGTGAGGCCGTGCTAGCTGAGCGTAAGGCAAATTGGCAGCAGCCTGAACCTAAAATTAAAACCGGATATTTGTCCCGCTATGCGCGCTTGGTTACTTCAGCCAACACCGGTGCTGTTTTAAAATAAGTAGTCTCCAAAAAACAAGAAGCATGTCTTCTTGTTTTTTGTTGTTTATTTTCGGATATGCTATAATAAAATGATTTTTAAGTCTAGGAGACGCAGTAATTATGGCAGTAGAGGGAAAAAATCGTTCACTCATTTATCTTTTATTAGTAGCAGTAGTCTTGTTTTGGGGCGTCAATGTGGTAATGATGAAATATTTAACCCGGTTTTATCCTCCCCTAGCGCTGGCGCCTATTCGCTTGGGTCTAGCTACGTGTGTACTCATTCCTGCCGTCTTTTCCCGGTATGGCTTTGTTATACCGTCACGCGAGGCCTTACTGCCTGTGTGTGGGGCAGCCTTATTCTCCGTGTTTTTGCATCATGCTACTTTAGCCGCAGGCGTGGCGGTGACAAGCGGCAGCCATGCCGCCCTTATTTTAGGCTTAAATCCGCTGGCGACTTCTTTGCTTGCTGGTTTTGTGCGTGAAAAACTTTCTACTATGAAAATGCTTGGTATTGTGCTGGGGTTTAGCGGTGTTTTATTAATTGCCTCAGGCAAATCGCAAGGAACAGCCTCGTTATATGGGGACATAATTATGTTTTCTTCGATGTTTGTTGTTTCAGTGGGGTACTTATTTATTAAAAAGAGTACAGTCTATTTACCCACTTTAGTAGTTACTGCCTATACTCATATCTTGGGCACGGCGGGGCTGATTGTTTTGGGCTTATGTGAAAATTCTGTCTGGGTTTATGAGGGCGCAGGAAACTTACAGCCAGTAGCTGTATTGCTATTTTCCAGCTTTATTAATACCGCGCTCGGTGCGGTATTATGGAATACAGGAATCAAGCAGGTGGGGGCCTCGATAACTTCAATGTTTTCTAATGGTATTCCGGTCGCAGGGGTGTTAGCTTCCGCATTTTTTTTGCACGAGCAATTAACGTTAAGTCATTTTGCGGCCCTCTTTTTAGTGGTTGCCGGGGTAAGTGCAGGGACAGGTATTGTGGATTTTGAGTTTTTAAAGCGTAAGGGGCAGGAGTAAGTAAATTCATTTTTTTACGTTGTTTTGGCAGGGAATACCTTCTTCTTGTCGAATAATAGAAATTTGTTTGCCGATTAGACAAGGGGGATTTTGGTTGATGAGGAGTAAAATAAAGAGTTATGTGGCAGCGGCCATTATGGCTGCTGTGGTGCTTGGAACAGCGAATAATGGCTGGGCGATGCAAAAAGGGCCTGTTGATATATCCCAAAAGAAAGAACAAAGTGAGCGTCTTACGATATTTACGCCCATTATAACAGGGCTTGAGGATTCAGATGTTGAGTTTAATTTGAATCAAATGCTGGCCAGTGATGCGCAGCGCGGACTAGATAAATTTTTGCTAAAGTGGAATCAAATGCAAAAGGCAGCAGAGCAGTCAGCGCTGAAATCAAACTTTGTTGCCGATTATTCGGAGAAATATAATCGGAATGGTATTTTAAGTATTACCATTCAGCAGTATAGTAATTTTAACCAAGGACATAGCGAGAAATCAGTTAATGCCTATACAGTTGATGTAAATACTGGAAAGGTGTATAATCTATTTCAGATTTTTCGGCCATTTGCCAATTTTAACAGCAGGCTTGATGACATTATACAAAAAGAAAGTGCGCTCTATCATGCCAAGTATTCCTTCAAACATGTAAAAGATACACAGCCTTTTTATTTAACCGAAGAAGGTTTGGTTATTTATTTTCAGCCTGGTGAAATTGGGGCGAAAGGTACGGATGTTATACGCTTTGTGATTCCGTATGAGATGATTAGAGATCTTTTAAATGTCGAATTGGATGTATAGAAACGCAAAAGGGCTGCAAAACTGCAGCCCTTTTATGAGTTTATGCAAGATGATTAGTCTTTTTTAATAATGTCTTTTACTACTTCGCCTGCCATAATCAGACCAACGACTGACGGAACAAAGGAGACACTACCGGGAATCTGATGACGGATAGTACACTTTCTGGCAGCGCTGGGCGGACAGACACAGCCTGCATTACAGCTTGATTCGGCTGTTTCTATAGGGGTAATAGGCGGTTCTTTTGAATATACCACCTTTAAGGAAGGAATTTCCCTTGCCCGTAGTTCTTTGCGCATTACTTTGGCCAAGGGACAAACTGAGGTTTTGTAAATATCGGTTACTTCAAATTGGGTAGGATCCAGTTTATTGCCAGCTCCCATGGAACTGATGATGGGAATACCTTTTTCATAGGCTTTAACCACTAAATCGATTTTACCGGTTACGGTGTCGATAGCGTCAATAATATAGTCGTAATCATCAAAGATTAGCTCATGCGCGGTTGCCGGCATATAGAATTTTTTTAGGGCGGTTACTTCGGCGCTAGGGTTAATTTCCTGAATGCGTTCTGCCATCAAGGTTACTTTCGCTTTGCCTACCGTTTTACGTGTAGCATGCAGCTGTCTGTTGATATTTGTCAGGCAAACAGTATCGTCATCAACTAAGACAAATTTGCCGATACCGGCCCGCACCAGGCCTTCTACAGCATAAGAGCCTACGCCGCCAATGCCGAATACGGCAACTTTGGCCGATTTAAGCTTAGCTAAAGCGGCTGCTCCTAAAAGTAGTTCTGTTCTGGAAAACTGATGTAACAAGTATGTCACCCTTTCCCTCTAATGTTTACCTCACATATTAGCAAAAAGCCGTACAAAATACAACATATTTGGTTATTGAAGAGAAAAATTAAAAATAATAGCAGGAAAAACAGTAATGCTGTAGTATTTGTATAAAGATTATTGCTAATTCTAAGGTACAGAGATTGTTGTGGGGGAAGGAGAAAACTGTGAATTTATATCTTTTGGCAATTATTATTTATGCGATTATTATGATTGGTATTGGGTTTGTTGCTACGAAGTATGTAAAAGCGGCCGCAGATTTTTTTGTCGCTGGGCGCAAACTTGGTATAGGACTGTTGTTTGCGACTATGATTGCGCCAAATATCGGGGCTGGTTCGACCGTAGGGGTGGCTGGCGTTGGTTATAAGTTTGGTTTATCTGCCTGGTGGTGGATTGGCGCGTCGGCAATCGGCTCGTTTATTTTAGCCTTTGTCGTAGGGCCGGTTATTTGGCGGATTGCTTGTAGGGAAAATTTGTTTACTTTAGGAGATTATTTAGATTATCGCTATAATAAAGCTTTTCGCGGCTTAATTTCTTTATTAATGGCAGTGGGGACGCTGGCTATTTTTGCTGGCCAGCTTATGGGAATTGCCTGGATTTTGACGGCAGTTGCCGGAACCAGCAAAGTTACCGGGATTTTGCTGGGAGCTTTGGTGGTCGTGTTATATTTTGGGGCAGGCGGTTTACTATCAGCTGCCTTGGTAAATATTATTCAAATTTGTGTCAAGTTTGTCGGGTTTGGTTTGGCGGTGCCGTTTGCGCTTTCTTATGTAGGCGGCTGGGCTGGACTTAATCAAATGGTAGCGCAAAATTTAGCCAGTGATACGAGTACAGCAGCGTATTTTAGCCTTGATGGCATGGGCTTTACCATGATTGTCGGCTATTTTTTGATGCTTACGCCTTCTTTCTTTATATCTCCCGGTCTAATTGGCAAAGTATATGGTGCGCGTGACGAACGTACTGTAATTATTGGCACAGGGCTTAATGCGGTGGTACAGTTTATGTTTGCCATTGTGCCGGTGCTGCTTGGCATGTGTGCTTTTGCTGCCTTTCCTAATCTTTCAGATCGTGAGCTGGCCATGCCGCTGGTACTAAAGGAATTTTTGCCCTTTTGGGCTTCGGCCATTGCGCTGGCTGCTATTTTTTCCGCCGAGGTCAGTGCGGCAGACGCCGTACTGTATATGATTACTACTTCGTTTACCAAAGACTTGTACAAGACATTTTTGCGCCCGGATATTTCAGATGCCGCACTTTTAAAGATGAGTCGCCTGGTATCTGCTGCTGCCGGTATTATCGGCATCTTAATTGCTATTATGCTGCCTAATATTATTACAGCACTTTCTATTTTCTATTCGCTGATGTCTGTTTCACTCACCGCGCCGCTGCTCTTTGGTTTATTTTCTAAACGACCAACCGCAAAAGCGGCTTTTGCCAGTGCAATTTTTGGTATTTTAACAACGGTAATACTGCAGTTTGGTAATCAAGGTAAAGGCTTTTGGCTGTTTAATGCGCAGTCTACCGGGATTGTCGTCGCTATTTTTGTCATGCTGCTGATGATGTATGCCTTTCCGGCAAAAAATGCTGCTTAATTTATTTTTAATTTGAGGTGATATTTATGCATATTGTACTTGTGGAACCAGAAATTCCGGGGAATACTGGTAACATAGCTAGGCTGTGCGCAGCCACGCAAAGTGAGCTGCATTTAGTTAAACCACTAGGGTTTTCCGTAGAAGATAAATATTTAAAACGAGCTGGCCTTGATTATTGGAATCTGGTAACAATTCATTACCATGACTCTATTGAAGAAGTATTAGAAAAATATGCGGGACATAATTTTTATTTTAATACAACCAAAGCGCATAAGCGTCATAGTGATGTAGCCTATCAGGCCGATGACATGCTGGTATTCGGCAAGGAAACGGCGGGGCTTCCAGAAAGTCTCCTGGCAAAGTATCCAGAAAATTGTGTGCGGATTCCTATGCTGAATGATGCCAGGTCATTAAATTTGTCTAATTCGGTGGCAGTTGCGGTATATGAAGCGCTAAGACAGCAAAATTACATAAATTTAAGGTGATGAAATGGAGAGTTACGCTAGTTTTGGCCCGGCAGGCAATCCGGATGCATTTTATTTAGCTGGACACAAGGCATCGCTTGAAATGCCAGCGTGGCTTCAAACACAAGGTTTAACGGCCTATGAATATCAATGCAGCCGCGGGGTCAATATTAAGGAAGAAACGGCAAGGAATATTGGCAGTGAGGCTAGACTTCACGGGGTGAAATTAAGTATACATGCCCCTTATTACATTAGCTTGGCGACAAACGAACCAAAGATTGCTGAAAATACGCTGCGGCATTTTATGAAAGCGCTGGAGACAGCAGCCTGGATGGGCGCTGATCGGGTAGTTTTTCATATAGGCGGACCCGGCAAACAGGCAAGGGATACGGCCATAGAAGTGGCTAAGAATGCTTTTTTAAGAGTTTTAGAGGAACGAGAAAGAAAAGGGTTTGCTCATATTAATCTGGCGCCGGAAACTATGGGCAAGCAAAATCAGCTGGGGTCGGTTGCGGAAGTTCTGTCTTTTTGCAAGCTTGCTGCACATGTAATTCCTGCTGTGGATTTTGGACATTTACATGCCGTTACAGGTGGACTTTACACTAAAGCAGCCGAATATGCCGCCGTGTTTGAGCAAGTGTCTAAAGAACTAGGCGCAGAGATTGCCGGTAATCTTCATATTCATTTTAGTAAAATTGAGTTTACTAAGGCCGGCGAGAAGAAACATTGGACTTTTGCTGACAGCTTTGGTCCGCCGCACGCACCCCTTCTGGCGGTGTGCGCTTTAAAGCATTTTACGCCGCGCATTATTTGCGAATCTGCTGGCACGCAGGCTAAGGATGCTAAGGATATGCAGGAATTATACCGCTCACTCCTTGTTCAGCGTGACAAAGATGTATAAATTAGGTATAATCTGCATATAGTTAATGAGTAACTTTGGACTTAACTGGAGGAATATAATGAATCTTTATGATAATGCCCATGAATTAGCGAAAAGTCTTAAAAATTCGGATGAATATCGTCTTTTTCTGCAAGCAAAAAAACTGGTTGATACAGATGAACAAGCCAAGAAAATGGTTAAGGATTTTCTGGCTAAGCAAATGGAACTTGAAATGGAAATGATGACAGGCAAAGGACAAGACAAGGCAAAAACGGCAGAGCTGCAAAAAATGTATGAACTTATTTCACTAAATACCAAAGCGCGTGATTTTATGCAGGCTCATATTAAATTTCAACGTGTTATGTCCGATGTATATAAAATTATTGGCGATGCGGTCGCTGAAGGAATGGATTTCTTTGGAAAAAAGTAATGTAACAACAGAAATTGCCGAAAAACTGCAAAGTGTTTTGGTAAAAGGCAGTCTGCTTCTTGCTGAGCCAATGTCCAAACATACTACATTTAAAATTGGTGGTCCGGCAGATTATTTTGTCATGCCGGCTGCAGCTGAGGAAGTAAGCGGGGCTTTAAAAATTGCCAAAGCGTATAATCTACCTATTACTATAGTTGGAAATGGCTCTAATATGCTGGTGCTTGATAAAGGAATTCGCGGTTTGGTCCTTAATTTTAGTAGTGCGATGGCTGAAATTAGAATGCAGGGTGACACGATTATTGCTGGCGCCGGGGCCCTATTAAAGGATGTTTCACATTTTGCGGCCGAGAAGTCTTTGCTTGGCATGGAGTTTGCGGTAGGCATTCCTGGGAGTATCGGCGGGGCGGTATTTATGAATGCCGGAGCCTATGAAGGCGATACTAGCGGTGTTGTCAGCGCGGTAACTGCTGTTTGCCCTAGCGGTGATATTCAGCGGTTTACCAAAGAAAATCTGGCTTTTTCCTATCGGCATAGCTGTTTTCAGGACAATGGCTGTTTGATTTGTGAAGTGGAGCTCAAGCTAGAACAAGGAACTAAAAGCTTTATTCGGGGTAAAATGGATGATTTTACTACAAGACGAGAAAGTAAGCAGCCGCTGGAAATGCCTAGTGCCGGCAGTACCTTTAAACGTCCGCCAGGACATTTTGCCGGAACACTAATAGAGCAAGCCGGCTTAAAGGGCTTACGTGTTGGCGGGGCCGAGGTCTCGCGTAAGCATGCTGGCTTTGTCGTAAATGCCGGCGGTGCAACAGCCGAGGATGTGCTGAATCTTATAAAAAAAGTGCAAGAACTGGTGTATGAACATGCTGGCGTAAGGCTGGAGCCGGAGGTTCGGATTATTGGCGATAAATAAGACAAATCTTCTGGAAGCAATGGAAGAAATCATCTGCAAGATTCGAGAATCTCAAACGGTTAGAAATACCAAAACGAAAAGCCTGGAAATGGGCAAATTCACGTCTAGGTTATTGGCGTATTGCTGATAGCTTGATTTTGCACAGGTCATTAACAAACGAATACCTCGCATTCATTGGCTATGATGACATAGCCAAAAGATACGAGGCATTGCACTCAAACTATTGAACCGCCGTATACCGAACAGTACGTACGGTGGTGTGAGAGGTCGGCTATTCAAATAATGGGTAGCCTCCTACTCGATTATGCTATAATAAAATTGGTCTAAATCGCGAATCGCGTATAGACCAATTTTTTTATGGTAACAGTTTTAATAGCAAATTAAGCTTTGCCGTTGCAGCCAAGAACATGAACTAATTTATGCTTAACTAATTCTTTAATGTTGGCTCTAGCTGGTGTTAAGTATTGTCTTGGGTCAAAGTGTTCCGGATGAGCATTAAGGTGTTCTCTGATACCAGCTGTTAAAGCAAGTCTGAGGTCAGAGTCAATGTTGATTTTGCAAACAGCCGATTTTGCAGCTTCACGCAGCATATCTTCGGGGATACCAATTGCATCTGCTAAGTTACCGCCATTTTTATTGATAATCTCAACATACTTTGGAATAACAGAAGAAGCACCATGCAAAACGATTGGGAAATTAGGCAGCCTTTTTTCAACTTCTTTTAAAATGTCAAAACGCAGTAGTGGTTTTTGACCTGGTTTAAATTTAAAAGCACCATGGCTTGTGCCGATGGCGATCGCTAAAGAATCAACACCTGTGCTCTTTACAAATTCTTCAACTTGGTCAGGTTGAGTATAAGAAGCGTTTGCAGCGGATACATTTACATCATCTTCAATACCGGCAAGTTGTCCTAATTCACCTTCAACAACAACGCCTTTGTTATGTGCATAATCAACAACACGTTTAGTTAATTCTATATTGTCTTTGAAGCTATGGTGTGAACCATCGATCATAACAGAAGTAAAACCGCCATCGATGCAGGATTTGCAAATATCAAAATCAGCGCCATGATCTAAATGTAGTACAATAGGAAGATCCGTGTCTTCTAGCGCTGCTTGTACTAAATGTACTAAGTAAGTATGTTTTGCATATTTTCTCGCACCAGCGGAAACTTGCAGGATAAGAGGAGCATTTTCTTCTTTGGCCGCTTCAGTAATTCCTTGGACAATTTCCATGTTGTTTACATTGAAAGCACCAATTGCATAGCCGCCTTCATAAGCCTTTTTAAACATTTCTGTTGATGTAACTAATGGCATTTTAAAGATACCTCCTAAAATTTATGGTCGTAAATTTAATTTAAATTTACCATTTCCAATTATATCATATTTGTTTATGGAAATACACATATTAATAGTATGATTATTTAGTTTTCAACATTTTTATCAAATTATGCATATCATTAGGAAATGTACTATTAATTTCCAGAAATTCGTGGGTAATAGGATGGTTAAACAGCAGCTTAGCAGCATGTAAGGCTTGTCTATTTAGCAGTTTGGTTGTATCTCCATATAAATCATCACCCAGCAAAGGATGGCCGATATACGCTAAATGCACGCGAATTTGGTGTGTGCGGCCTGTTTCAAGTTCTAGCTGTACTAAGCTGACTTGTCCGATTGTTTTACAGACTTGATAATGTGTAATAGCATTCTTGCCTTCAGGGGTAACTATGCGTTCAATAATACTTTCAGGATGGCGTCCGATGGGTGCTTCAATTATACCGGAAGGAGCAGGAAGGATACCAGCGACTAGCGCATAATAGATTCGCCTGATTTTTTTAATATGATCATGGGAAAGCATATGCTGTATATAGGGTGTTTTAGCGATTAGGACAAGCCCGGAAGTATTGCGATCCAAGCGGTGTACCGGATGAAAGCCGCAGCGTATATTATTTACTTGATAATAATGCATTACTGCGTTAGCGAGTGTATTATTCATTTCTTTGGTTGTTGGATGAACTAGCATTCCAGCCGGCTTATTGATAACCAGTAAGTAGTCATCTTCATAGCAAATGTCAATTGACAAATCGACTGGGGTAATGGAACAATTGCTGTCACCAAGGGTAATTGTTAGGATATCGCCGGGATAAACTAATTTATTTCCTGGGAATAAATTACCATTTATTAATAGTTGTCCTTGAGACTTAATTTTCCGCCATAAAGTCAGTGATACTCCGGCATGATAACGCAGAAAATTTTTAGCAGTCAGTGGCGGCTGTTCTTTCGAAACGATAAATTCAAGCATGCTCTTCTCCTTATTGCAGTTACAATGATTATTATAGCATTTTCAGTAAAGTTTATGCCGGAAATGTAAAAGGTAACACTTAGAGGCAATGGATGTCTCTAAATGTTACCTGCATTTTACATGAAACTTTGAATAATTGATACCAATTTGGCGATATGTTCGCGTTCCATTGCCAGTGATTCTTTCATATATTCAGCCATCGGACTACTTGGGCGGCCGAAGATATGATCAATACGGCGATGACGACGGGTGAGGGCTGGCAGGAGCAGGCGCAATAAAACACGGCGTGAGCCAAATTGACGTTCATTTTCCGCAAGCGAGGTTTCTGAGCCGGGCATACCGTGCTGTTTTAGCGCAGCTTCCATGGCCTCATCGTGCATGCAAATCATGTGAATTAAGTCAAGGTAGGCTGACCAATGATTCAGGGACATATCATCAAGTGCATCTCTTATACTGTCTGTAGCATATTCAACCGCCTCCAAGGCAGTTGCCATGAGTTCTAACTGTTCAATACATTCTTGGTGAAGCATACGCATATGGTCAAAATCAATTGGCATAGGCTTACGATCACGAAATCTTTTCAATATATTCCCTCCCTGCACCAAGTTTGTGCCGCAAATGGTGGCGAAGAGTATGCTGATTTACTTTTTAAACGGAGCAATAAACCGAATCATGGCAATGGGAATATGCATTGATAAGGATCTGTGATGAATACAGGTATTTACAATCAGAAAATCACAGCCAACATAACAGAGGGTGCCGCAAAAAGATTCCCGCCCGCAAAAATTTGCGTCAACAGAAAACAGCACTTCGTCGCCTAAGAGGCAGAGCAAACGATCTTTGAAAGTTGAATTGGGGTAAGAAAATACCTTCCCAGGCATACCAGTCATACCAGGCATGCAGTCACACATTTCTTTTTCCATTTCCTCACAACAACAGTCCATTTTGTCATTATCATGATACCAATGAGGATATTTATTATCCATAAGCTTTTAAGACCTCCTTACTAACATCTTAAGTCATTTACCTGCTATATCATATGACGGCATGTAACATAATGACACCACTTGAGGGATATTTTCATTTGTATGCTTATTGCAGGAAAAAATGGATTTATAGCGAATAAAGAAAGCATCTGTTGAAAAGATTAGAGGGGAAAGGTATGGATTTTTCTAATAATAGCAATTTTATTCTTGTCGGATTTTTTGTGTGGCTGCTTATGGCGCCTCGTTTAGGCAGTAAGCAATATAGTGAGATGTTTTTAGCGTATATGGTAGCTTTATTAGCTTGTCTGATTGGTACATCAGAAATTATGATGGTCAAGCCAGCTGCCTTCTTTTTTACTGTAGGGGGAGCGATTGCTTTTTGTTATATAGTAGTGCAGGCAACTATCCGAGTTTCTATTCGGAAATAAAGTTAATCAGAAAAGGGGTATCAGTGTGGCAAAAGATTGTTCTTTTGATATTGTGTCAGAGGTGGATTTACAGGAAGTAGATAATGCGGTTAATCAGGCCACCAAGGAAATTGGTCAGCGTTTTGATTTTCGCGGCAGTAAGGCTGCCTTATCGTTAGAAGGCGAGACCATAAAGATTATTGCGGATGATGACTATAAAATGAAAAATATTATTGATATCTTGCAGGCCAAAGCCATCAAGCGCGGGATTTCTTTAAAAAATTTTGAATACGGCAAGATAGAGTCAGCTGCGCAAGGTACAGTAAGACAGCTTGTGACTATAAAAAAGGGCATTAGTAAGGAAAAGGGCAAAGAGGTTGTTGCTGCGATTAAGGAGGCCAAGCTCAAAGTACAGGCGCAAATTATGGATGACCAGGTTCGCGTGTCAGGCAAAGACAAGGATGATTTGCAAAATGTGATTGCTAAATTAAAACAAATGGATTTTGCTATAGATTTGCAATTTGTTAATTTTCGTTCTTAAGGCAAACAAAAAAACTTCCGGCAGACCGGAAGTTTTTTTGTTTGCCAGGAAGTCGGCTTATTCTTTATCATTGGTTAAGCCAAGCATGTCGAGTACTTTAAAAGACAAACTCATGACAATAGAGACCATAGTGGCTAAGGCCATACCTTTAAGAGTGACGGTGCCTAAGGTAATATGTGCACCGCTGACACCAAGAATGAGAACAATTGAGGTCAATATCAGGTTGCGTGGTTTGCTGTAGTCAACTTTAGCCTCTACCAGCATGCGAATCCCGGAGGCCGCAATTACGCCAAACAGCAAAATTGAAACACCGCCCATAACTGGCACAGGAATGCTTTGGATAGCAGCCGCTAGTTTGCCGACAAACGAGAGAATAATAGCAAATATAGCAGCCCCGCCAATTACCCATACGCTGTAAACCTTGGTAATGGCAAGCACCCCGATGTTTTCACCATAGGTAGTATTCGGCGTTGAGCCAAAGAAACCAGAGATAATTGTGGAAATGCCATTACCCAAAAGGGAGCGATCAAGGCCAGGATCTTTGGTTAGATCGCGGCCTACGATGTTGCCTGTTACGATAAGATGACCGATGTGTTCGGCAACAACAACGAAAGCAGCAGGGATAATGATCGCCATTGCACTTATATTAAATTCAGGTGTATAAAAGGTAGGCAGTGCCAGCCAAGGGGCAGCTGCAATCATATTTAAATCAACTAAGCCCATAATTAAAGCCAGAATGTAGCCGCTGATAACGCCAATCAAAATCGGGATAATCGCCAGAAAACCGCGAAAGAGGATAGAGCCGAAGACTGTTATTGCTAATGTAAAAATTGAGACAGTAATAATCTGGGGGTCAAGTGTTTTAGCAGTTAAACCGGCCATTTCGGCTGCTACAGGAGCAAGTTCAAGACCAATGACGGCAACGATGGCTCCCATGGCCGCTGGGGGAAATACTACGTCAATCCATTTTGTACCGACAGCCTTAATACTTAAAGAGATAATTGAAAAAATAATACCAACTGCAATAAACCCACTTAGTGCGGCATTGTAGCCATACTCCGGCAGGACGACAAAAACAGGGGAGAGAAAGGCAAAACTAGAACCAAGGTAAGCCGGAATTTTTCCTTTGCACATAAATAGATACAGTAGTGTGCCAAGGCCGTTAAACAGCAATATGGTAGCCGGATTTACCTTAAAGAGGATTGGCACAAGAACAGTAGAACCAAACATAGCAAATAAATGCTGGAGACTAAGCGGAACGGTCTGTAGCAAGGGTAATTTTTCTTCAATCTGAATAATGCGGTTATTCACAAATATTCCTCCTATATTAGACTTTGAATTACAAAAAAAGCCTCCCGCAGGGCAAGAGGCTTTACTAGACATAAAAAGTCTGGCATGATTGTCCTTATTAGCCTCTCGGTGCTAATTTAAAGGTTATGTAATTACATAATAAAACATAACACAAATTGTAAAACTTGTCTATCTTTTTCTGCTAAACTACTGGGCAAAACCCTTATTTTTAGATACAATAAACTAAGGAAGTGTAAAAATTCATTATTAATGATATCAGCAGTTATTATGAAAATAGTGAGGAGCCTAAAATGAGCAAAAGAGCAGGGGTACAAAGTGCTACTAATAAACAGAAAGCCGAGCCGAAGATTGAAATTGACCAGCAGTATTTTCGGCATGTTGATCAGATGCAGCGCTGGCGTAATCAATATGATTATGCGCAATCTGTTGAAAATGAACTGGCGGAACTTAGTAAATTGAGTTTTGAGCCAGTGGATTATTTGTCAATGCTAGAGAAGGTTCCCTTTGTTGAACAGGAAATTCCTAATTATGATTATTTGATAGCAGAAGCCAAAGAAGGGGCCGAAAATAGATTTGTGATGCCGATGGTATTTCGCGGCGGCGGAATTTTGCTTGGTTTATTGGCGTTGATTTTTGGCACAAGTGCGGCGATTTTGTGGGTAGCAGGGACTGCGATTATCACGCTATTTGTATCAATATATATATTATTGCAGCGAAGAGAAGCTGAGATTAGGGCGACAATTGATGCTGCACAAGCAGAAGTAGCGCGGCGGCGCGAGGTTATTCACGATTTCAATGAAAAGGCAAGAAATGAACATGAAGAAACTGAAAAAAAACGCGTTGCGGTCATTGAACAATTGCTGGCCGGGGAAATTGGCTCAGTAATATTAAAAATTGATGTTGTTGTAAGCCAAATGGATATACCACTTTCTTTACAGGTTGATGTGGATATATATATGAATGTGCCGCTAATAAAAATATGGCTGCCTGGCAAAAAAATAATTCCGGAACAAACTTGTGAATTACTGCCATCCGGGCGGATAAAATTTGAGGACAAAGATGTGCGGGCGATTAATAAACAATATGTTGAATTATGTGCTGCTTTGGTTATGCAGATTGCTGCTAAAATCTACGAGAATGTTCCTTCGTTTAATCGCGGATATATTGAAGGAATTTCTCGCAGCGGACTAACAAATGATTGTATTATAAGTATGAGTTTTGAGCGAGAGGCGCTCGTGGAGATTTGCAATCGGGCGCAAAATGGTGTTAGTGCGCTGCGGGGCCTTGCCGGAATGTTAGAGTGTGATACCTCGCTTAATTTCTTGCCTACTCAGCCGCCGGTGGTGGAGGAATGGGGAGCAGCAAGGCCACAGGATATACGAAGTATTACAGTGCGAATTGAAAAATAGATACGAAGTGGGAGTTTCAAAAGTAGGCTTAGCCTATTTCGAGACTCCCACTTCGTATCTTAGACAAATAATGAAAAATTATTCTATAAAATGTCCGCTCTTAGGAGGATTTTGTACTTATGTAGAGAATAAAATTGTTATGCTAATAGTTGGTTGGCATAAAAGGAGGATTTGGATGTCGCTAATCGTAAAAAAATTTGGTGGAAGTTCTGTAGCTACACCAGAAAAAATTATGGCAGTAGCAAAAAGAGTGTTGGCGGAAAAAGCAGCTGATGATAAAGTTGTAGTAGTTGTATCCGCCATGGGAGATACTACAGATGAATTGATTGCACTTGCCAAGGGAGTTTCAGATAATCCGTATGGTAATGCTCGCGAAATGGACAGGTTATTATCGACAGGTGAACAAGTAACCATTGCCCTACTGGCAATGGCTTTCAATAAATTAGGACAGCAAGCTATTTCGTTCACTGGGCTGCAAGCTGGTTTTAAAGCTAGTACTGCACATACAAAGGGTAAAATACTAAATATCAATCCGAAAAGAGTACTAACTGAGCTCGAAAAAGGCAAGATTGTAGTTGTGGCTGGTTTCCAGGGCATAAATGCTGATGGCGATGTAGTTACTTTAGGACGAGGCGGCTCTGACACTTCTGCTGTCGCTTTGGCCGGTGCGTTAAAGGCTGATGCATGTGAAATCTTTACTGATGTGGATGGTATTTATTCAGCCGATCCCCGGATAGTTAAAAATGCCAAGAAAATGAAAGAGATTACTTATAATGAAATGCTTGAACTGGCCAGACTTGGTGCGGGGGTTATGCAGCCTCGTTCTGTAGAAATGGGTAAACGTTATGGTATACCTATTCATGTACGTTCAACCTTTACGGAGACTACTGGAACATTTATCAGGGAGGAATATACTGTGGAAGAAAAAGAATTTATTATCAGAGGCGTTACGCATGACGATAATGTTACTAAAATTGCCATTTTAGGGGTGCCTGATCAGCCGGGGATTGCTTATAAAATATTTTCGGCTTTAGCTAAAGCTAATATTGATGTGGATATGATTGTACAAAGTATTAGAAATTCGGATCAAAATGTCATTGATATGGTCTTTACCGTGACCAAAACTGATTTGCATCAGGTCAAAGCAATTATTGATGATATTGGTAAAGAAATGGAGACACTTGGCGTAATTGTCGATGACAATGTCGCCAAAGTTTCGGCCGTAGGCGCCGGTATGCTGGGTAACCCCGGCATTGCTGCCAATATGTTTGGCGCACTGGCTAAAGCCGGCATCAATATTGAAGTTATTAGCACATCAGAAATCAGCATCTCGTGCCTAATTCAAGCGGATAAGGTTACCGAGGCTGTGAATGCTATTCATCAGTGTTTTTTTAAAGACTAATCTGCAATTGTTTTACCGGTAGACCGTCTCATTTTGAGGCGGTCTTTTTATATGGCTTTGTTTATTTACATAATGTTGTTATTTATAGAATATACTCTATATAAAACCAATAAATACTTGGTTTAGTGCCATGCTTACATGCAGGAATTATGTAAACGAAATAGAATTATACTAGCATAAAACTAATACACATTGCTTATCTCACAGCTAACTGCAGGTAGCCTGTGTTATAAGATAACTTGTCAATGCAAAGAGGTGCTGCCTGAGGAAACGTGGATACTCATACAAAGCCTCCTCGCAGAAATGATAGGTTATTGATAGATTGTTGACTCATTTCCGCAGGCTATCTAAAGATCGAAAATTCAAAAAAATAAAAACGAGGGGGATCTTATTAATGAACAAGAAACTTTTGGTTGCTGCTGTAATGGCTGCTATGACTTTATCCGCTACTTCGGTTTTCGCTTCCCCGATTACTTTTTCTGGTGATGGTTATCTTGAATACAATAATACTCAAGCTGGTTGGCAGCCTGGGAACGGTTTTGACGCTCGTTTGCGACTAAATATTGATGGAAATATTGATGATAATCTTCGTGCTCATGCCCGTCTTGTACAAGAAAACAATCTTTCAACTACGTATGCTGCTAATGTTGCCAGATTCGATGAAGCATATATTGCTGGCAAATTTGGTAATTTAGACCTTCAAGTTGGTAAAGATGATTTATTTACCGGTAAAGGACTTCTCATTGATGATCATCAGTTCTCCGGTGTTAAAGCAAGTACTAATGTTGAAGGACTAAACCTGGGTGGTTTCTATGGTAAAGACAAAGACAACAAGAAAACTAGTACTATAGATCTTAAAACTTCTTTCGACGGTGTAAACCTTGGTGCTAACTTTGTAACCTTTGATGCTAATCATTATTATGGTGTAAATGCCGATACTAAACTTGCTGATGCGACCTTGAGCGCTGAATATGTAAAAAATTCGACTAATGAAGCAAAAGGTTATATTGCAGGCGTAACTATGGGTAATTACACTGTTTCATATCGTGATATTGAAAATGGTGCGCTTACTCCTTACTCTACCAACGGAAACTATGATAACTCCAAAGGATTCAAAGTAAGTGCTCATTACAATCTTGGCAAAAATTCCAGTGTTACTCTATATCAAGATTTAGCTAAAGATCAGAATGATGTGCAAAAGCATCGTACCAATGTGGAATGGGACTATAACTTCTAATTTGATTTATAGTGTTTTAACAGGGGCTGTCTCAATATAAATTGAGGCGGCCCCTGTTTGTGCTGAAAAAATAGGTACATAAAAGATTTATTGCAGGATTTTTAATTTTTATAACAAATTATAACAAAGTTAGATTATTTATTTGTTAACTCAAAAAGGAGAGGATATTATTATGACATATAGTATTGCGGCGTCTCACGCCAAAGGCAAAGTGCTTGCTGATAAAATTTTTGGGGCAAGTGCGGCTGCGCTCAAGGCTGCTGAAAAATTTGGTAAGGCTGCCGTGGCCAATGCAACAATTGGTTCTTTTTTGGATGAAAATGAGGTTTTGCAGTGTATTCCGACAGTGGAACAGGTATATCGTAACTTACCTATTTCTGAATTAATTAACTATGCACCGATTGCCGGGCTGCCGGAATATTTGGATGCAGTAATTGATATGACTTTTGCAGATTCTCGTCCTGAGGGGTATACAGCAGCTGTAGCAACAGCCGGTGGCACAGGGGTAATTCACCATACTATTGCCAACTACTCGGAAATTGGTGATGTTGTGCTTACTTCTGATTGGTACTGGGGCCCGTACAAAATCTTGTGCAATGATGCACTGCGTAAACTGGAAACATATACTTTATTTGATGAGAACCTCAAGTTTAATCTTGTTGCTTTTACAGAAAAAGTGAAAGCTGTACTAGCAAAACAAGATAGTGTCGTTATTATTATTAATACACCTGCGCATAATCCGACTGGCTACAGCTTTAGCGAGGCAGAATGGCAGCAGGTTTTAGCTGTGTGTAAAGATTTCGTGAAAAATTCCGCCAAACGGATTACCTTATTGGTCGACGTGGCCTATCTTGATTTTGCCGGGGAAAAACAAGCTGTGCGTTCCTTTATGAAACTTTTTGGCGGCCTGCCAAAAAGCATTTTGGGCATTTTTGCATTTAGTATGTCCAAGGCATTTACCATGTATGGTCAGCGTACCGGCGCAATGATTGGGGTATCTTCGAGTGAAGATGTGATTACTGAGTTTAAAAATATCAACAAGTATACCAGCCGGGCTACCTGGTCAAATATTAACCGCGCAGCAATGCGTACCCTCATTAATGTTTATCAGGATAAAAATACACTGGCCAAGGTTGATGCTGAACGGAGCGAATATTATAATATAATTCGTGAGCGTGCGGCAATATTTATGCGGGAAGCAGAGGAAGCCAAACTCAGGATGCTGCCGTATCGGGCCGGTTTCTTCCTGTCTATTCCGACAAGCGATAGTGAGGCGGTTTGTAATTTACTCCATGAGGACAACATTTTCGCCGTTCCTTTAGCAAAGGGCGTGCGGATTGCTGTCTGTGCAGTAACTAAACAAAAAATTACGGGGATGGCGTCTAAAGTGGCTAAGGCCGTTGCTGCAATCGAAAAATAAAGTTAAATTAAAGCGGGCTGTCGCACTATTATTTTTTTCCTTAGTGCGACAGCTCCTTTTTCTATAAATATCCATTTATGCGATAGCTATAGAATTTATGATTCGGGAGATAATAAATTTAAACTTGTACTTGTAAAGGAGGGAATAATATTGTGCTTTCATAAGAGAAGTATGGATGATTCGCTAGAATTTCCTCATGGTGGTTTTTGGTTTGTGCATATTATCGGAATTGTGGCTCTGTTTATTATGGGAATGCGTTTTGCAGTGCGCAGGGCGCCTTTTCCCATTATGGTGTATCGATTTTTCCGTATGTTAGGACGACGTTGATGTTGGGATAGTTAAGGGAAGCAGCAGGCACAAGAAGAAAATTCTTGTACTTGCTGTTTGCTTTTTATGAAAAAAGATGGCTAAGAATAATTTTATTATGTATTGCAAATTTACACGTTTTTACATAAAATAGTGTAGTATAATAATGGTAATGTGTTTTATCATAAGGCGATTAAAGTATACTAGGTGGGGGACTATTTATGAAAAGTCATATCACAGTGCGTTTTATTAATGGAGAAAGTAAAAATTACGCTGCAGGTACAACTTTGCTAACTATTTTAGCGGATATGCGTGAATTATATACAACACCTGTTGTAGCGGCCAAAGTAAATAATGAAATACGAGATTTGCGCTATAAACTATCAGGCGATTGTCAGATAGATTTTTTAGATTTGCATACAGATCATGGCATAAAAATTTATCAACGCAGTCTTACGTTCTTATTAATTGCTGCTGCCCAGGAGGTATTTCCGGCTGGGGAGTTAACGGTAGAGCATTCTCTAAGTAAAGGACTTTATTGTGAGCTCTATTTAGGCCGTCCTTTAACTAAAGAAGATGTGGCAAGGTTAGAAGCAAGGATGAGGCAGATTGCCGTAGAAGACCGTCCAATTATTCGAAAGAATATGTCTAAGGCTGAGGCTATTGCCTTATTTACCGCGTCAGGGCAGAAAGAAAAGATTAAACTGCTCAAACAAATGAAGCGCGATGAAGTTAAATTGTATTATTGCGGCGAAGCGTATGGCTATATGTATGGAACCATGACGCCAACCACCAGTGATTTAAAATTATTTGAACTAGTATATTATGAACCAGGGTTAATTTTGCGGTTTCCGGAGAAAGATCAGCCGGAAAAACTGCCCTCCTTTGTTGATCAGCCCAAGCTGGCCCAGATTTTTGCCGAGGCGGAGCGTTGGGGGAAAATACTGCATTGCGGCTATGTTGCCACCTTGAATGAATGCGTCCCCAATAAATCAATCGGCGATATTATTCGTGTCGCTGAGGCTTTGCATGAAAAGAAGATTGCGCAAATTGCTGATTTTGTTTCACAGCATTCTAGTGTACGGCTGATTTTGATTGCAGGGCCTTCTTCGTCAGGGAAAACTACCTTTGCCCAGCGTTTGAATATTCAGCTAAGAGTCAATGGGTTAAGGCCAATCTCTATTTCCCTGGATGATTATTTTGTCGATCGCGTGCATACACCGCTTGATGAAAATGGCGATTATGATTTTGAATCAATTGAAGCAATCGATCTTGCCTTGTTTAACGAACATTTGACGAAACTATTGCAGGGCGAAGAAGTAAGTCTGCCGACTTATAATTTTAAAACAGGCAAGCGCGAATTCCGCGGCAATAAAATAAAAATTGACCAAACGCAGCCGTTGATTATAGAAGGCATTCATGGCTTAAATGAACGTTTGACAAGTGCTATTGGGCGCGAGCTTAAAGTAAAAATTTACATTAGTGCTTTGACGCAGCTGTCGATTGATAATCATAATCGTATTCCGACAACGGATGCCAGGCTGATTCGCAGAATCGTGCGTGACAGTCAATTCCGTTCGCATGATGCACTTCGTACATTAGAGATGTGGGCTTCCGTGCGGCGCGGCGAGGAACGAAATATCTTTCCATTTCAGGAAGATGCCGACATTATGTTTAACTCAGCGCTTATTTATGAACTCGCGGTGCTCAAAAAGTATGCGGAGCCGCTGCTAATGAAAGTAACTTCAGATTCACCGCAAAGGCCTGAAGCGCAGCGGTTATTAAAGTTTTTATCCTATTTTTATTCGGTGGCTGATGAGGAAATTCCGCCAAATTCAATACTCCGAGAGTTTGTGGGAAAATCCTGCTTTTACGAATAAGCATTTAATCCCAGCGGATACTTGTTTATTTTCTTAAATAAAATGGGCTGTCGCTAGCAAATCATTTTTGCTGCGGCAGCCCATTTTTGAATAGCTACTTGGTTATTTCCCGCGCTAAAATTGCTGCAATCGGACTATGACCGGTTAAGGTGATAGGTTCAGTGCTATGGCCTAATTGATTGAGCAGAGCATAGATTTTGGCATTTTCCACAGGCGTATGAGCTGGTGCGCTGCTGGCATATGCATCAACCTCTCGGGCCGCATTATTAGGGTCGATAATACGGCCGGGACCGCCGACACAGCCGCCTTTACAGGCCATACCTTCAATAAAATTAGCATTTATATTTTCACCGTTTTTAATTTTTTCTAGCAAATTTTGACAGGCTATTACCCCATCTACTTGCAGGGGCTTGAAACCTTGTGATCGGCGTGGGACTAATCTGGCGAGCGTTGCACCTACGGCGCTGCTTACACCGCCGGTATGCCCATATACTCGTCCACACCAGGAGGCAGCTGGGTTTTCTTCATCAGGCTGCTCGGCAGGGTCAATTTTCGCTGCCTCAAAAATATCGGACAGTTCCTGGAAAGTAAGCACATAATCAACAGCGCCTTTTAGCTCAGGCAGCTGCGCTTCTGATTTTTTGGCAACACAGGGGCCAATAAATACTACTTTGGCTGCTGGTTCAAGTGCTTTTATAATGCGCGCGGACGCAATCATCGGTGAAACCGAGGGTGAAATGTGGCTGACTAGTTCCGGAAATTTGTTTTCAATTAGTTTAATCCAAACCGGGCAGCAGCAGCTGGTTATCATAAAATCATTTTCCGTTTGCACATGCTCGTCAAACTCAAAGGCTTCTTTCATTGTTATTATATCGGCATACAGCGCTGTTTCAACCATGTCAGCAAAGCCAAGTTTTAGTAATGCGCTGCGTAATCTTCCGGCGGTTACGGCAGTGCCGAATTGCCCTGCAAAGGCTGGCGCCACAGAAGCATATACTGGCGCGGATTGTTCTTTAAGCAGTTTGAGGAGCGGGACAAACTGTGCTTTTTCGCCTAGGACGCCAAAGGAGCAGGTACTAAAGCATTGCCCGGTATCGGTACATTTTGTTTGGTCAATTTCTTCTTTTTTATATTCGTCCTGGGTGATGACAGCTAGCGGACATGAGTCTTGGCTTTCACTTAAACCCATTAATACTTCCTTATCATAAATGCTGAATACTTCCTCAGATTCATGCGGCTCAAGACCCATGGCCAGGCGAATTTGATTAGCAATATAGCGGCGATTTTCCGGGTCTTTTGCTTCTTTATAAACCATTTGACAGATTTCTTGGCGGCGTTCAAACAAATTGCCTTCCCAGGCGGCTTTGGCTACCTGATACAAAATACGAGGCTTGATATTTATGGAAGAACTTTCAGTAACAGACATTTTGTCACTCCTTTTGCTTGGCACTTAACGGCTATATTTTTACCAATGTACGAGTTCGGTATGCAATGACTGTACATAGCAAGTCTTTTTGTCAAAATTAGTTCCAGACTTGGCACGTCTATTTGTAATAAACAGTGTGAATTCGGACATACTACAAAAATAGGAGGAATACTATGGAAAAGGTATGTCCGTTATGTAATGGTTTACTCAAAGTTGATCGCAAATGTCCAGCTTGCGGTAATGTACTTACAGATGGCGGGATGGTTCAGAACTATTATGGGCCCTATAGTCCGTATGTAGCCCAAAATAGCTTTGAACATAGCGGGGATAGGGAGCATTGCATCCATTTATTATATTGTGCCGGCTGCCATTATGATGTTAGGACAGCTTGGCAAAAGGTTATTATTTAGATGAATAAAAAAATTTGTATGGTAGACACTAGAAGAGGCTGTTAAAAAATGCACAGATGCTAGGTGCGACGAGGAGCGGAGCGCAGTCGTACGGGGTACGTCGGAGCGAGCACCGCAGGTAGAGCTGCGCAGATGGGTATTTTGTAACAGACACTAAAAGAGTAAGTCAAAAAAATAAATGAGGTGATTATAGTGTCTAACCCAATTATAAAATGCACAGTAGATCAATGTACGCATTATATGCCTGGTGATCAATGCATGGCTGCCAAGGTTAGCGTGTATAATGAAGAAGAACGGGGCCAATCTAAAGGGGCGGAAGATACCCAGTGCAAATCTTTTCACCAGCGTAAAACAGTTGGTGATATGCTAGGCGCACTCCATAATGTCAATATCGGCGGTACCGTTTCAGCGCCATTTTTGGATGGCAAACAGATTACACCTGTTGTTGAATGTTTCGTCAATAACTGTACGCATTGGCAAGAAGGTAACGCCTGTAATGCCGGCAACATTCATGTAGCCGGACCAAATGCCGGAAAGACGCAAGATACTGACTGTGAAACCTTCCGCAATTCTTAAATAAAAATAAGTCCGTTGACAAAAGTCAACGGACTTATTTTAATGCTCGTGATGGCAGCCACAGCTGCAATCTTCAGCATGCTCTTTTGTGGCCTCAAGCTGTATACTTACTTGATCTTTAATATTATCAATGAAAATTCGGCGGAGTTTAGCCTGTTCGGTTTTCTCGTCAGGTGAAAGGCCGGTTTCCCGCTGCTTTTTTGCCAGCACATTAATTCGCTCGATTACTTCAGGTGTTACCATCAAATCACTCCTTATTAAGTTGGTTTCATAGTAACAAAATATTAATGCAGTGTCAATAAAGATAAGTTCTAGAAGTATTTAAACAGCATCCATGAGGGAAATCCTTGTGGATGCTGTTTTGCATTCTTAAGCAGTCTAAAAGGCGACTTTACCGCTAACGAATGGGCCGCGCTGTATAAAATTTGCTTTATCCCAGGATATCGTGGAACTAAGATTTTCCCAGCCGTGATATAGGCTGGCGTATTTATAGCGATAACCAATAACAAGTACTTTATTTTTCTGGCCAAGTTCGGCGCCAAGGGCGGCATCTAATACCTGCCCTGTGCCGATATGACTGAAATTCATATCCCGTAAATTCCACCAGCCTTGCCCCTGAACTAAAGCAAGGGGGGAATAAGCTAAAGTGCCTACTAAGGAAACTTTGGCTGTCAGCGGTACTTTGCTGGTTAGGCCAAGATGGGGTCCCTGATAGATCATCGTATAGGCGGAATCTAGCGCCGGATAATCGGTATTTACTGTATTATAGTTGTCAATAAAATAGTGACCTTGGGTCATGCGATAATGGTTAATATGATAGCTGTAGCCCCAGAAAAAATTATTGTTTTTAGTTAGCTCTTTAATAATATCGATTTTGATATAGCCGCTTTTACCGCTTGTTTGAAATTCCCCATAATACCAATAGTCGTTTGAATGTGTATAATCCCAGTCAGCATCACTGCCGCGCGCTTGCCGCAGCGAATTTGTTAGACCGCCTTCTAGACGAAATTTTTTATGGGGAGAGAGGCTTGTTTCATAGTTTAGTGTAGTATAGGTTGTTATATGCGGATAATATAATTCAGACTTACCATTTAATGAACCGTTTTTCGAAAAAGAGCTAAAACTATCTATGGGGAAGGAAGTGCTCCATAGCTGTGAACCTGTTGTCTGCCAGGTTCCTAAGGAAAAATCGGCCGCTGCCATGAGCTGTGATATCAGTAAGAAAAAAGAAAGAACGAAAAAAATGCGCTTGCTGCTAGAAATTTCGATCGCCTCCACACTTAGAATAGAGACATATTCTAAGTGATAGGTTACTTTACCTGTTAGATGGTAGCTTGTAAATATTCCCGGTCATGAAAGTGGCAAAATTAACGAAAAGTCCTGCATTTTTGCAGGACTTTTCGTTAAAATGGCACGCTGATTTTTTTGCCTTCTGATAACATATACGAATCATAAGGTTTGTTTTTATCATCAAACAGTACAGTTGCACAGTGCACAAATTCTTCTTTAAGCAGATAGCGTAAGTCGTACATTTTGATTTTAGTAGCGTCTTTTTCTTTAGACTCTTCAAAATAAATAAACGGGCTGGACGTGCTAAAATAGTTGCCAAGTGGTGTTTTTGTGGCAAAATGGACAATATCTGAGAAACCATTTTTGGGTAAATGAATAGCAATCTGGGGCAATGTATAAAGAAGGTTCATTTTTCCCACCAGATAATGTTCGGGTGTTTCTAGAATGAAGTCCCAAAGCAGTATGCTTTGCAAGGAGGGCATAATTAAAAGCCGTTTTATTTGGCAATGATTAAAATACCTGATCAGGGATGCCTTGGCACGATTACGCCAAACAGCACGGAGCATGATATAAAGTCCAATAATGCTAAAAGTGGCCAGCGAAGTTTGTTGTATGCTCAAGTCTAAACTATATAACAGCGAGATTAAACATAGCAGAAAAGGGTCAAATACATTTAAAAGTTGCGTGCTTTGCCGCGTTTTTCTTAGCGGCCATAATAACGCTACGCCATGCGTATTAAAGTAATCAATGATAATATGGGATACGCTGCCGGCAAAAGCCCAGAAAAATGCAGAAAGAAATGTAACAGTAGGCATAAAACAAAACATGCCTAGCGAAATGAGGAGTGACCACATTAGAATTCCCGGCAGGGAATGGGAAAATGCGCGGTGCTGGCGCAAATAGGCAAAGCGGCCGTTAAGCTGAGCTATAATATCGAAATCGGGTGCCTGCGCGCCTAAGAAGGAAGCAATATAAATTGGATCATGCAGGGAAATAGGCTGACCTGATAAGCCGGCTACTGCAAGCCCTAATACGGCATGTGTTAAAGTGTCCATAAAATCACCTCTTTTACGAAAAGTACGTTGCATTATAACATATTTATAAAAATCTGCCCATGGTAAGTTATAGTGCGGCAGCGAAATTTTCTCATAAGCTAAGAAAGTATAACATTTCGGGCCCGATAATTATGGCTTGCATTTTATAATAGCCGAAAAGTTACTTACTTTCTTATTATTTTAAAAACGCATAGCGTTTTATTTAGTAAAATGTTAAATTTTATAGCTATTTTACAGGAGTTAGTTAATAAACAGCGAATTAGTGAGAAGGAAGATAACCACTTATATAAATATGAGGTGAAATATATGAAAACAATTGTAAACACGGATCTGGCGCCAGCAGCCATTGGTCCTTATTCACAAGCAGTTAAAGTAAATGGTTTTTTATTTGTATCAGGGCAAATACCGCTTGATCCTGTTACAGGTCAAATGGTATATGGCGGCATTGAGCCGCAGACATATCAGGTACTCGATAACTTAAAAGCAATCTTAGAGCATGAGGGACTATCCTTTGCTAATGTCGTAAAAACCAGTGTATTTTTAAGTAATATGAACGATTTTTCCAAAATGAATAAAGTTTACGGTCAATTCTTTGCGGCCGAGCCGCCGGCCAGAGCTTGTGTAGAAGTAGCAAGACTGCCGCGTGATGTTAATGTGGAAATTGAGTTAGTGGCGGCGTATTAAAAGCGGCAGCAGCCATGACTTGTTTGTAAAGCGCCATTGTATCTGGTATAATAAAACATATTTAGCTGCTGGAATTTCGTCACATAAAATGAAATACTCCGGTTTAGGGTATAATAGGTGGGAGGAATGTTCTTGAATAATGAGGAACGTATAGAAAAAACCGAGCAAAGTGAAGTCGGAGCAATTCGGATTGCCGATGAGGTAGTCGGCATAATCGCCGGTCTTGCTGCAACAGAAATTGCCGGTGTTGCCGGGATGAGCGGCGGTTTGGTGGGCGGCATTGCCGAGATGCTTGGTAAAAAAAATTTATCCAAGGGCGTTAAAGTTGAGGTTGGTGAAAAAGAGGCAGCGGTAGATTTGTATTTAATTGTGGAATATGGCATTCGCATACCGGATATTGCCCTAAAGGTTCAAGAAAATGTAAAAAGGGCCATTGAATCCATGACCGGTCTTGACGTCGTCGAAGTCAACGTGCACGTACAGGGGGTTGGCTTTAGTCAAGACGGCAAAGATGAGGACATCCGCGTACGCTAGCTTTTGTGTATAAAATGGATTGCACTTGGGAAAGGAGTTATTATGGGAATTATTGATCGCATAATTCTTTTAATCTATACATTGCTGCTCATTATTTTATCAGTTGGTGTAATACTAATGTCCTTATGCCTAATTCCTTGGGAAGTAGTATCGGCAACGCTCCAGTCAATTTACGGACAGTGGGAGGCAGCGCTTGCGGCAGGTGTGTTTTTGCTTGTGAGCATTCGGCTCTTACTTGCCAGCTTTCGTTCGAATGTCTCTCATAGCAATGAAGCCATAGTGCATCATACGGATATGGGAGATGTGCAGATTACATTAGATGCGGTTAAAAATTTAGTGGAAAAGACGGCGCGGCATACGCGCGGCGTGCGTGATGTAAAGGTATATATTAGGCATTTTGAAGAAGGTCTCAAAGTCCAGCTTAGAATTGTCACAAGCCCTGAAAATAATGTGCCTGCAGTATCGCTAGAGATTCAGCAGCGTGTGCATGAATATATTAAAAATACGGTTGGTATTGAATTGTCAGATATACATATTTTAGTTGAGAATATTTCCAATGATTTTAAAGCCAAACAACGGGTAAAATAGAAAGGAACGATTTTATGGATACTAATTTATTAGTAGAAATTTGGCAGCAGCATAGCGGCAAAATTGTTGGCATAGCTGCCGGGTTGTTGATAGGTATTTGTATTATTGCCTTTGGCCTTTTTCACACGTTGTTTGTCGCAATATGTGCCCTTATTGGTTATGTTATAGGAAAACGCATTGATGAAAAAGAAAATCTTGTGGAATTATTAGAAAAGTTTTTGCCACCGGGTTATCATAGATAAGCTAATTTAATATAGGGAAAAGAGGTAACATATGAGTCGGAGAAAAGCCAGAGAAATGGCACTCCAGGCATTGTTTCAGCTAGATTTCAATGCTGTGGAAAAAGACGTGGCTTTGCAAAATGTTTTTGCCGAAAGAGAAGTGCAGAGTGAAGCGGCACAGAGCTATGCAGAAACGTTGGTAAAGGGGACAATCGCCAATTTACCGGCGATTGATGATACTATTAATAAAATTTCCAATGAGTGGAAGTTAGAACGTATGGCAGGTGTGGATCGCAATATTGTGCGGCTTGCTATTTTTGAATTACAGTTTAGTGAGGAAAATCTACCGCAAAGTGTGGTAATCAATGAAGCAGTAGAACTTGCCAAAGCTTTTGGCTCCGAGGATTCGGGACGTTTTGTGAATGGGATATTAGGTTCGATCTTTAAAAATAAAATATAGTTTGGGAAGGCGCTTTTCACCGTCGCATATATGCTTATTTTGGCATAAGATAAGATAACAATTCAGTGCGGAGGTGAAAGGTGTGCTACCCTATATTTTATTTGGTGCGTCCATTGGGGCTTTTGTTGGTTATCTTATACCGCCAGGCGGTTTGTTTTGGTTTGTGATTGGTGCTGTTAGCGGATTTTCTGTTAATTATTACTTAAAATATAAATAAAATAAATGTATTTTGTTTTATCTCCAGACATTTGTCTGTTTTTTTTTATTATTGTAAAAAAGGCCGATGGGCTGATAATCAGGTGATGTATTGAGTATATTTTCAGTAAGCGATATTACCAAATATATCAAAAGTACCTTAGATAATAATCAAACCTTATCTCAGGTATTTATTAGCGGGGAAATTTCAAATTTTAAGCGGCATTATTCAGGTCATTGTTATTTTACGCTAAAAGACAGCGGGGCAACGCTGCGTGCGGTTATGTTTAAAAGCCGGGCGCAAAGACTAAAATTTGCGCCCAAGGACGGACTAAAGGTTATTGCTGGCGGTAATATTACCGTTTTTGAACGGGATGGACAATATCAACTTTATGTGGAACAATTAGCGCCAGCCGGTCTTGGTGAGCTTAGTTTGGCCTATGCTCAGCTTAAAGAAAAACTGACCATCGAAGGTCTGTTTGCTGAAGAATTAAAGCAACCGCTTCCCATTTTGCCAAAAACCGTCGGAATTATTACATCGCCTACCGGTGCAGCCCTTAGGGATATTGTTACTGTTTCCAAGCGCCGCCATCCCGGGATTTCGCTTATATTATGCCCGGTGCAGGTACAGGGCGCAGAGTCTCCGCGGGAGATTGTACGGGCTATTGAAATTTTTAACAATTTAAAACAGGTTGATGTCATAATTGTCGGACGCGGCGGCGGGTCAATCGAAGAATTATGGTCGTTTAACGATGAGAAAGTGGTCAGGGCTATCTACAATTCGACCGTGCCGATTGTATCTGCGGTAGGGCATGAGACCGATTTTACGTTATCTGATTTTGCTGCTGACCGCAGGGCGGCAACGCCCTCGCAGGCAGCTGAACTGGTTGTACCTGATATCAGGGAATTACAGCGTTATATAAAGAGTCTTCATAATCTGCTGGAGAATAATATGCGTAATAGTGTTGCCGGCAAACGGCTTAAAGTACAAGCTTATGCTGAAAGCAGGGTTTTGCTAAAACCCGAAGAACTGATGCTGGCCAAGAAACAGCAGCTTGATTATTATGTAGAGCGTATTCGTGAAGCGATAAAAAAGAGCATTATCCAGAAAAAGCACAGCTTTACCCTTAATGCGGAAAAGCTGTCGATGTTAAATCCTTTGGCGGTATTATCGCGTGGGTACAGTATTACTCAGACTTTAGACAAAAAGGTAGTAACTACAGCAGAGGATATTTGTACCAGGCAGCAGCTTGAAGTGATACTTTCTAAGGGCACTCTACAGGTAGAGGTCCTTGGCATGAAAAAGGAGCAAGCGCATGAGAAAAGCTAAGAACAAAAATAGTGCATTATCATTTGAAGAGGCCTTGTTAAATCTTGAAACAATTGTAAAAGGTTTAGAGAAAGGCGATTTACCCTTAGAAGAGTCATTAGCCCAGTTTTCAGACGGCGTAGAACTCTCTCAGCTATGTTTAGCAAAATTAAATGCTGCTGAGCAGCATATTGATAAAATTCTGCAAATGGAGCAAGGCGAGCTTGTCGAAAAGCCGTTGGAGCTTTAGGAGGAACTTACGATGTTAAAAAAATATTGCCAGGAAAAAATGCAAAAAATTGACCAAACCTTAGATGGTTTGCTTGCCGGCACCAATCTGTATCCGCCGGAAATCTTTGAAGCCATGCGCTATAGCTTATTTGCCGGCGGAAAACGCCTCAGGCCTATTTTATTAATGGCTGCGGCGGATGCTGTAGGCGGTAATGGAGAAGACTATATTAAAGTAGCTGCAGGTTTAGAAATGATTCATACCTATTCGTTAATCCATGATGATTTGCCGGGAATGGATAATGATGATTACCGCCGCGGTAAACTTACCAATCATAAAGTATATGGTGAAGGCATGGCCATCTTGGCGGGGGACGGACTTTTGACCAGTGCGTTTGAAGTTATGCTGTCAGAGGAAAATGTTTCACCCAAAGTCCTGGTTCAAGTGGTACGGGATATTGCGAGAGCTGCGGGCGCCTTGGGGATGATTGCCGGTCAAACAGTGGACTTGGCGTCAGAAGGCAAAGTTATTGATATTAATACACTAAAATTTATGCATCAAACCAAGACCGGGGCGTTATTTAGAGCGGCATTAGAATCTGGGGCAAGACTTGCCGGAGGAGGCCCTGAAAAAGTGGAGGCGCTTATTACTTATGCTGAAGAGTTTGGGCTGGCCTTTCAAATTACCGATGATATTCTTGATGTAACAGGTACACAGGAGAAAATCGGTAAGCCGATTGGCAGTGATGAGCGTAATCACAAAGCTACCTATGTTAGCTTGTATTCACTAGGGGAGGCACGTAGTATGGCTCAGACGGCGGTGGATAATGCACTGGCCGCCTTAGACGGATTTGGCCGGGAGGCTGAGGTCTTACGCGAAATGGTAAAGCAGTTGATGACACGCGAAAAATGAGGTGAGTGTCTTGAACGAATTTTTTACAGCTATTTTGCAAAATGTGGTGCTTATGTCGGCTTTAACGGCCTGGCTGATCGCCCAAATTCTTAAAGTAATTATTAACTTTATTACACAAAGTGAAATGGATATAGAACGGCTGTTTGGCGCTGGCGGTATGCCAAGTTCTCATACGGCTTTAGTAGTGGCTTTGGCCTCGTCTGTGGCCTTTCATGATGGTGCCGAGTCGACTTTTTTTGCTTTGGCGTTTGTACTGGCTTCCATTGTTATGTATGATGCTGCTGGTGTGCGTAATGCCGCAGGAAAACAAGCAAAAGTAATCAACAAGCTGGTACGGCAAATGCGCGCAGAACATACTGTTGATATTAGACTGAAGGAACTTCTTGGTCACAGTCCGCTTGAGGTTTTGGCTGGTGCGCTGCTTGGTTTTGCTATTGCATATTTATTCAAGAATCTCTAATTATTTTTGTAAATATATGCTATAATAATAGAGGCTATTTTTACTTTTATTTATCTTTTTTCCTAAGGAAGGGATTTTACATTGACGAAAATACTTGACAGGATTAATCGGCCGCAGGATATCAAAAATCTTTCCTTTGGCCAATTAACTGAGCTCGCCGGAGAAATCCGCGGGCTTCTTATACATACAACTTCGAAGACCGGCGGTCATTTGGCGCCAAGTCTGGGGGTTGTGGAACTGACGCTTGCTATTCACAAAGTATTTGATAGTCCTAAAGATAAAGTGGTTTGGGATGTAGGGCATCAGGCCTATGTTCATAAAATACTTACAGGCAGACGTACTCAGTTTGATACCTTAAGGCAGCTTAATGGTCTAAGTGGCTTTCCAAAACGTTCGGAAAGCATTCATGATGCATTTGGCACAGGGCATTCCAGTACCTCGATATCTTCGGCTTTGGGGCTTGCCGTGGCCAGGGATCTTTCCGGCGAGAACAGTAATGTACTGGCAGTAATCGGTGATGGTTCGCTGACAGGCGGACTTGCCTATGAAGCACTGAATCATGCTGGACATCTTGGTAAAAAACTCATTGTCATTGTCAATGACAATGAAATGTCAATTGCCAAAAATGTCGGCGCCATGTCCGAGTATTTATCAAAAATTCGCACAGAACCAACTTATACCAAAGTAAAGCGGGATATTGAGTTTTTACTAAAACGTATTCCGGCCATCGGCGAGAGCGTGGCCAAAACGGTGGAACGTTTAAAAGACAGTTTGCGTTATCTGTTAGTACCGGGCGTGCTATTTGAAGAATTAGGGTTTACTTATGTAGGTCCAATCGACGGACATAATTTAGAAGTTCTGACAGAGGTACTTACTAAGGCCAAAGATATGAATGGTCCGGTGCTCATTCATGTCATTACCTGTAAAGGTAAAGGATATCTTCCGGCTGAGCATAATCCTGATAAATTCCATGGGGTTGGCCCATTTTCAATTGATACAGGTGAAATAATTAAAAAGGCGGGTGCGCCCTCTTATACCAGTGTTTTTGGTAAAACTTTAGTGGAAATAGCTGAGCAAAATAAAAATGTTGTAGCAATTACTGCGGCCATGCCGGAAGGGACAGGCCTTAAACCATTTAGTGCTAAATTTCCTGACCGTTTTTTTGATGTGGGCATTGCTGAAGCTCATGCCGTAACCTTTGCTGCCGGACTTGCCTGTCAGGGCAAAAAACCGGTTGTCGCGCTTTATTCTACCTTTGCGCAAAGGGCTTATGACCAAATGGTGCAGGAACTATCTTTACAAAAACTATCGGTTGTTTTAGCCCTCGACCGCGCCGGCATTGTTGGTGAGGATGGGCCTACGCATCACGGGCTTTTTGATTATGCGTTTTTGCGTCATATTCCGAATATGGTTGTTATGGCGCCTAAAGATGAAAATGAACTCAGACATATGCTGTTTACCGCATTTGCGCAAGATGGACCTGTTTCGCTGCGTTATCCGCGCGGCGCAGGTGTGGGGGTTTCCTTAGATGAGCCTTTAAGGGAATTAGCTATTGGTAAGGCTGAAAAAATTACTTCGGTAGAAAATAAGAAAATGGCTTTTTTTGCTATTGGCGCCATGGTTGCGCCATGTGTAGAGGCGGCGGCCTTATTAGAGAAAGAAGGTATTCCGGCCGCAGTTATTAATGCGCGCTTTGTTAAACCGCTGGACGAAGAAATGATTAGGCGCTTAGCGCGTGATATAGGGATGATTGTTACTGTTGAGGATGGTGTGCTGGCAGGTGGTTTTGGCTCAGCTGTTTTAGAGTACATTAATTCACAGAATCTTAACTGGGTAAAGGTGCTGCGTTTAGGTATTCCTGATAAGTTTGTGGAGCATGGCAAACGCAGTGAGCTTTTAGAAATGAATGGTTTAACCGCTGAGGGCATTAAGAAAAGTGCGCTTGAATATCTTCATCAGTTTGGAGCAAAGTAATGAAAAAAGAGCGATTAGATGTTTTATTAGTGGAAAAGGGATTTGAGAATAGCCGTGAACGGGCTAAAGCAAGTATTATGGCAGGGCTTGTCCTGGTAAATGAGCAGAAGATTGATAAAGCTGGAACACTTGTTCCTAGTGATGCTGCTATCAGGGTGCTTGGCGACAGTATCGGTTATGTCAGCCGCGGCGGTTTGAAGCTTGCCAAAGCCATTGATTTTTTTCAACTTGATTTAACTAATAAAGTAATGGCAGATATTGGCGCATCTACAGGCGGCTTTACCGACTGTGCGCTTAAAAATGGGGCGGCCCGTGTTTTTGCGATTGATGTGGGCTATGGCCAGCTCGCCTGGTCGCTGCGTACAGATAAGCGGGTCGTCAATATGGAGCGAACCAATATTCGCAGCATTACCCCGGCAGATATAGGTCAAGCTATGGACTTTATCTCTATTGATGTGGCATTCATATCACTGGAGAAAGTGCTGCCGGTGGTAAAGACCATTTTAGCGCCTGAGGGCTGTGTGGTAGCACTGATAAAACCGCAGTTTGAGGCAGGGCGTGAAAAGGTTGGTAAAAAGGGCGTTGTCAAAGAGGCTAGTGTGCATAAGGAAGTCATTCATAAGATTTTTGCGCTCGTAAAAGCTTTGGAGTTTGGGATACTTGGTTTAACGTATTCACCAATAAAAGGGCCGGAAGGTAATATAGAATATTTAATTTATTTATCAGCAATGCCTGTTTTAGATATAGGTACTGATATTATTGATGCAGTTGTAAACGAGGCGCATGGTAATTTATAACGGAGGATTAGCATTTTGCTAACTGTTGGCTTATTTCCTAATATACAAAAAAAAGATATTGTCAGCGTACTTGAGCGCGCAATAGAGTATTTAGAAAAACATCAGGTGAATATTGTTCTGCCGGCAGATGTTCAGCATGAACTGAAACGGCCGGATTTTGGCAAGTACGTAAAACGAGATCGGCTTGATATGGGCATTACGTTAGGCGGCGACGGTACTATTTTGAGTACAGCGCGGAAAATTGCAGAGCTCGATATTCCACTATGCGGTATCAATTTGGGGCGAATGGGCTTTTTAGCAGAAATTGAACTGGCAGAAATGGAAGCAATGCTGGGAAAAATTATTGCCGGCGATTATTATATCGAGGAGCGTTTGATGCTTGCTGCGCTGGTTGAGCGGGCTGGCAAAACAAACTATATTTCGTCAGCGCTTAATGATATTGTCATCGCTAAGGCCGGTGTTTCCCGCATGTCTAAATTAAAACTCTTTGTCGGCGGGGATTATACTGCGGATTATTGGGCAGATGGCCTGATTGTGGCAACTGCTACCGGCTCTACCGGCTATTCTCTATCAGCCGGCGGACCTATCGTGACACCTAATCTTAAGGCCATTATTATCACGCCAATTTGTCCACATTCTTTAAATAACCGTTCACTTGTCGTGTCAGAAAGCGAGCTGATAAGACTGGAGATTTCCTCGACATCTGACATGGCACTGAGCGCAGATGGACAGATACTTTATAATTTGCGGCCCAAAGATGTTGTCATGATAAAACCGGCGCAGCATCGCGCAAAATTTATTCGCTTTCAGAGCAAGAGCTATTATGAAAATTTGCGCAGTAAAATTCAGCGAGGCGAACGGCATACAAACCTTTAATCAGGACTTTACCGTAATTCGTTCGGAAATGTTAAATCACGGGCATAATCCGCCGGTTTTATATACGATTGAAAAAGCTAAAAAGAGGTGAATTGCTTGAAGGGATTGCGTCTTTCTCGCATTAAAGAACTTGTTGAACATAATATTATTGAAACACAAGAGGACTTGGCAGAGGCCTTGCGCAAAGAAGGAATTGATATTACTCAGGCTACCGTATCACGGGATATCAAGGAACTCATGCTGATTAAAGCACCGGTCGGTGACGGTCGCTATCGTTATGCGCTGCCCAAAGAACAAAATCCGGTTTTTTCACACTCCCGGATGTCGCGCATGTTTCAAGATTCGGTAGTGGCTATTGATTCAAGCGAGAATATTATCGTGCTCAAAACCATGCCAGGCACAGCCCAGGCGGTAGCGGCGACCATTGATAATACCAAATGGCCGGAAATTATTGGCACAGTGGCTGGTGATGACACGATATTTATGGTTGTTAAACCAGTGGCAGCTGTGCCTGACGTAATAGCCAAATTCCGTGATTTACTCAAGTAAGGAGCGGTTACTTTGCTTAAATCATTGACTGTTATTAATTTTGCGTTAATTGAATATATTACTGTGGAATTTTCGGAAGGGCTGAATATTTTAACAGGTGAAACCGGCGCCGGTAAATCTATTTTGATTGACGCTTTAAATACCGTTTTAGGCGGCCGGGCATCGGTTGACTATATTCGGACAAACACCGATTTTTTTCGCGTTGAGGCCGTATTTGATTTGTCACTAGCCAATGCTGTTGAGCCAATACTACAAGAGCAGGGTATTTCTCTAGAAGCAGACGGAGCCTTAATTATCAGCCGTAAGTTTTCACGGGCCGGAAAAAATACCACCTTAATAAATGGCTGTAATATACCACTTGGAGTATTACGACAAATTGGCAGCTCGCTAGTAGATATGCATGGTCAGCATGAAAATCAGGCCTTATTAAATTCGGATACGCATTTAGCCTTGATCGATAATTTTTGCCGGGAGATTGCCCCTAAATTAGCGCAATATCGAGGCGTTTATGGGGAGTGGCTGGGCCTAAAAAAAGAACTGGATGCTCTAAAAAACCGCACGCGGGAAACAGCGCAGCGCGTGGATATGCTAAAATGGCAGATTGAGGAGATTAACGCGGCCGCTTTGCAGCCAAACGAAGAAGAAAAGTTAGAGAAGGAAATTGATATATTATCCCATGCGGAAAAAATCAGTACGGCGGCAGTTAGTGCGTATAATCTCCTAAATAGCGGCGCTAAAGGCAGCGGTGGAGTGCTCACGCTACTGGCTGATATCAAACATAATTTAGAAGTAGCTAGCCGCTATGATCCGAAGATTACCCCGCAGCTTACCGTAGTTACCGACAGCTTGTATCAGCTGGAGGAGACCAGTACTGACCTTAGGCTGTATGCCGATTCGTGTGAATTTAATCCCAGCCGACTAAATACCCTGCAGCAAAGAATGGATGTTATTTATAAGCTAAAGAAAAAATATGGCGCTTCAGTGCATGATATTTTGGCCTATTGCCAAACAGCCCAGCGTGAACTTGCAGATATTACTAATTATGATGAGCGAATTGAAAAGCTTGCCAAGGCCCAGGCGCAATTAGTCCAAAAGCTATCTTTGCTGGCCGATGAATTGCATATATTAAGAAAGCGGGCTGGGGCAAGCTTAGCTGAGCAAATTACCATGCAGCTTCAAGAATTAGGTATGGCTAAGGCTGTTTTTCAGGCTGAGCTAAATAAAGCCGAAACTTTTTCAAATACAGGCTGCACCGAGGTAGCTCTACTTTTTTCCGCCAATCAGGGTGAGGAGGCCAAACCACTTGAGAAGGTGGCGTCAGGCGGCGAGCTTTCCCGCATTGCGTTAGCCATCAAAGCACTTTGCAGCAGGCGTGATGCGGTTCATACCATGATTTTTGATGAAATTGATACAGGCATAGGCGGCCAGACGGCGCAGATGGTGGCAGAAAAAATTGCTTTGGTAGCAGCGTTTAAGCAGGTGCTTTGTATTACCCATTTGCCCCAGATCGCTGCTATGGCGGATTTACATATGTATATTGAAAAAGTAGCGGAAAATGAGCGGACTCATACAATGGTGCGAAGTCTTAGTAAAGAGGCGGCTGTTATGGAGATTGCCAGAATGGCTTCAGGCAATAATTCTACGCAGACGGCTCAAGAAAATGCCAAAGAAATGCTGAAAAGTGCGTTTTTAAAGAAAGAACAATGGAGAAAGGTATAATTATTATCAGGTGATTAGATAAGATAAACAAAAAATCCGGTAAGTGTAATTACTTTGGGTCACTTAATGGAATGGTAGTTCCATTGTGGCCCTTTTTCTGTCTCAATTTTGAGCTTCAATCATTCTATGTTCACATTTTGCATCTAAGTTAATCAATAACTTGTAACCTTTGGCATTAGCCGCTAAGCAAAAGCCTACATCTTCACCTTGTGGATGTGAGGCGTATCTGATATTGTTTTCTAATACATTACGCGGGATTAAATATACAGCGCCGATTACATCTGCTTTCATAGTGCCTGCTAAAGGATAGGTTGGCGGATGCTGAATACAGCCATTTAGGTTGATCATAAAGTTGCCTGGCATGCGGCCGTCTAGCTGTCGACCTGGAATATTGCAGATGGCAGCCGCTACGATTGTTTCGTTGTTAGCGAGGGCCAACAGCTTGGAGATAATATCAGGAGGCACGATAATATCTGAATCGATGGATAAAAGAAACTGGCAAGAGGTTGACTGTAAAAACATGTTGATAAAAGTGTTGCGGATAAAGGCCAAATGTCTAAAGTGGTTGGCATTATATTCTCCTCGTCGATAGCCAGGCACTTCTTCGTCAACGCGTTCTTGCCATTGACCTTGTCGTGTTTTAAGAAATTGCTGCAGTATAGTTTTGGAGGTATCTGTGCTGTTGTTTAGTAAAAAAAGGTATTCTTTTTCCTTGTAAGACACAGTATCCAGTGCCGCCAGATAATCTGGCAGCACCCACGCACGATTGCGGACTGGGCAGCCAATAGCTATTGGGGGTAGCATTTTAATCCCTCCATGAGGGCTGAAACAACTGTTTCAGCTCTTAGCGCCCAAGAATTTTCTTGAGCAAATTTTATGCGTTTCTCGGCAGCTTGCGGCGGTGAATCCTGAGCTAAAGCGAGCAGGTTATCTTGGCTGATTATATCAATATACTTTGTATTCGCTTCAGGCAAGGACGTGCTGACTACCGGTTTGCCGGAGGCGAGATATTCCCACATTTTTATGGGATTAACCCCTTTGGTTACTTGATTTATGGCAAAAGGCATCCAGCATACATCAAAATTACTTAAATAGGCTGGCAGCTTACCATAGTCTTTGTGTCCTAAATAATAAAGGTTTTTTGCTTTTACAGGTGCATCCGCACAGCCGTAAAAAGGGCCGACAAAGATAAAGGCATAGTTGGTATAGGTTTGTACGGCCTTATGGATTAGTGCCCAATCGAGCCATAGGGCAACTGCGCCAATATAGCCAATGATTTTTTTGTTAAATTTCATATCAGGCAGTGGAATTTGTTTTTGAGCTTGCGAAAAATGCGTATAGTCGCAAGCATTAGGTACTAACAATGCTTTTTGGGGGCTGAGCTGTGCTACTCTTTCAAATAAGCTTGTAGAGCTAGCTAAAACAAGATTAGCATTTTGCACGCATAGTTTATAATTTTCTTTCCAACTACTAAACTCATTTTCTGGTTCATCTAATGCATCAAAAACAATGTAGTCGACAGCAAGACTTTTTAGTCTGTTATACTGTGGCGGGTTTGAATAATAGAGTACAATAGGTTCTCCGGACATACTTGTTTGTGCCCATGCTATGGCTTGGGGTATATCCATGTTATTGGCGAGGATTAGGTTCCGGCTTATTTGTTCAAAGCCAGGCGGGTGCAGGTAGTCTTTATTTACATTGCAGAAAATTGTTAAGCAGTCTTTTTGCGCTAAGGCTTTTAAAAGCTGCTGCGGTCGTTGGTGAAGATAATCCCAGTCAACAGTTGTAGGGTATATAATTACCGGTTTCATGCTGACGATCCTTCCTTTCAGAGCTTTCAATAATATACTATGCAAATAGCTGCTATAACGATATAGGCGTAGTACTTTTCATGTCCAGCGCATATGGCACAGCATATAATAACGCAGGATTACTGATGAGGAGTTTGATAGATATGGAAATCGGATTATTGTTGGTTGTCCTCGTGGCAGTGGTTGCGGGAGAAATATTCATTTATTTAAAATTGACTCGCGTTATAGAGCAGATTAGTGATATTGCCATGCTGCGCCCGGCAGTAGAGCAGATAATAAACATGCTGTCGGCACAGCGCTCACCGAATTTTAGCCTGCCCGATAAAATGCTCTTTCAGAAAGAAATAACTGTTACGCCGCATGAGCAAGTTTCCCGAGTCGATGTCAAATTGAGCACAGTTGTGCCGCCATTAGCAGACTCTGAAAAAGGTAACAGTATTTTGTAAACTGACATATATTAAACTAAAAGGAGGTATGACACAAATGATTTATATTCTTAACTCTTACAGTGCTGCGGCGACAACTGATACTGAGCTCAAAATAGCTGGCACATGCACCAGCTATGATGATCATGTTTTATATGGTCAAATTACAGATAATCAAGCCACGCCGGCGCCTGTGGTGGGCGCACTTGTGAGAGCAAGTGTAAATGGCACAGTACTTGGTTACACTTATTCCGGTTGTAAAGGCGAATATATGCTTTCTGTCCGTGCGGCCAATTGGCCAGCAAGCGGAAATATTCTTATTGAGGTCGTTGGTTCCGATGTAACCCAGACCGCTGCTCAGTGCGCAATCCCCTGAAAGATCAAAAGACTTTGCGAATTCGCAAAGTCTTTTCCCTATTATTTAGTCTTATATTTTTTGAAAAACAGAAAACAATTGATAACCGTGCCACCTGGTATCGGGTATTTCCAGACAATTAATGATTTTATAATAATGTAAATTAAAGCCCGGTATCTTGTTTATAATATCTTTTTCCTCAAAGGTATAAAAATGTTCTGTTCCTTTGTTGTATTCTTTAAACGGGACAAGTGTAATAAAATATCTTTGGGCTTGCAAAACAATTTTATTTGTTATCTCATAGGGATTTGAAAAATGTTCTAGTACATTAGAGCAAACTAAAATATCGTATTTCACAGTACTACTCAGCATGTCTGAACATTGAAAGTGATTATTGGGAAATTTGTTTTTAGCGTTACTGATTGCCGTAGCGGAAAAATCCTGACCGACAATATAGGAATCGGGGAAATACGTAGAAAGTAAATATACACCTTCGCCTTCCGCACAACCTATATCGCATAGTGATAATTTGTTATTTTTTATTTCCTGAGTAATTTCTTCCGTTAAGTTTTGAATCAATAATTTATAAAAAAATTTACTTTGTTCAATCCCTCCACAGAGGACCCAATTCTGGCTGAAACGATCATTCCAGTACTCTTTACTGTTGATTAACAATGCATATCTCCACCTTTGCTGACTGTATCTTTATAGATAAACTATGAAATATATAGCCTTGCAGTTCATTGTTTTTTTAAGAAAGCTAACAAAAGCTAGTATACCTTTCGCACACAAGCAAAGGGGAAGGCATACTATAAATTATCGTTATGTGGTAAAGGTGATAGGATGGAAGAAATAAATCATCGCAAAGAAAAGTGTTTCTGTTCCTTTTTAAAGGAACATCTACATCAGCGTATCACGCTTGAAACAGCAAGCGGGGCCATCATTACAGGCACATTAGCTTGGTTTACTTGTAAAATCATTCGGTTAGATGAGGTACATATTATTTCAGTGGGCGGAGAAACAATCTTTTTATGCTATATGCTAGAAAAAATCAAAGTAATCACCTCATGGGGAATTCCCAGAGGGAATTGTCCGCCGTTTGTTAATCAGCAAGTAGTGACAGGACAAATTACAGACTCAGTTACGGGTGAAGCGGTAGTAGGAGCATTTATTAGGATAGTGCTAATTAGAGATGATAAGCCAATACGGGTGCTGGGGTATACATACAGCGGTTGTGATGGGCAATATATGTTTGCTTTTAGCCAATCGCTGCTTTTGCCTGAGGATCATATTCAGATTCAGATAGTAGGGCCGCAAAATAACGAAAAAGAACCATATCAGTGTTCGCCTTAATTAAAGCCTGTTGCCTTTAAATGGTCAGCTGGCTTTTTTTTATTTTAATAATTACCAAATGACATTTAGGTGCTAAAAATCAATAAAACCATTAGAATCGGAATTATATGACAGTTGTGTCGGAATAATCCCCTTAAAATACGGGCAAATTTATTTTAAGTTGCTTTCGTAATTAGTACTGCGAATAGTAAAAGTAGGGGAGTGATGGCAAAATATGAAAAAAATTAGGCGGCGACCAATTTTGGGAATTTGTTTTGCTGTACTAATTATTATGTTTTGTTTTTCGCCGCAATTTCGGTTTATTTATTCTCTCCCGCCCCATTTGCGGATAATTGAGGGCGAATCAGCACTGCTTCAGGTGAATTTTCCGCTTACGATTAAAGTCAGTGATGAGCTAGAAGAAAATATCCATGCAAGTACACTGGCTGACGCAATCTATGCTTTTTCTCAGCCGGTATTACTAAAACCAGTAAAAACTGGTAAAGCAACGGTAGAATTTAATTTACTCGGGTTTATTCCGCTCAGAACTGTGCAAGTGGATGTACTCCCAACCATCAATCTGATACCAGGCGGACAGTCTATCGGGGTGGTGCTGCATTCACGCGGCGTCATTGTTGTGGGCAATTCTCCAATTTTGAGTGAAAAAGGGCAGTATGTATCGCCTGCCAAAGAAGCCGGAATCAATGTTGGCGATGTTATTTTAAGTCTTAACGGCGTACCTGCGCAAAGCGATGAACAGGTGGCCGAAGTAATTGACCAGGATGGGCAAAACGGGGAAGCGCTAAGTGTACTGCTTAAACGCGGCGCTGAACAAGTTAATGTGACTATTCATCCGGTGATGTGCGCTGAGACCAGAAGGTACCGTATTGGTTTATTTGTCCGTGATAGCGCGGCCGGTGTGGGGACACTTACTTTTTATGAGCCAAAACATCAAGCCTATGGTGCGCTGGGGCATATTATTACAGACAATGATACCAATCAGCCGGTAGATTGTGAGCAAGGAAAAATTGTCATGGCAACAGTATCCGGGATTCAGCAGGGCAAACGCGGGCAGCCCGGCGAAAAAATCGGCCTCTTTTTTGATGATGACGAGGTACTCGGCTCCATTCAGAAAAACACGGAGTTTGGCATTTATGGCAAACTTACTTCGCTGCCGCCCAATCCCATATACTCAGAGGCCATGCAAATTGCCACCATGAACCAAATTCAAATGGGGCCCGCAGAAATTCTTACGGTAATCGATGGTCAAAACATTGAGCGGTTTAGCATTGATATACAAAAGATTAATATTCAGGATTCACCTGACAGCAAAGGCTTAGTCATCAAAGTCACCGATCCCCGGCTGCTTGAAAAAACCGGCGGTATTGTGCAGGGCATGAGCGGCAGTCCGATTATCCAAAACGGAAAGCTCGTAGGGGCGGTAACTCATGTATTTGTACATGATCCGACCAAAGGATACGGCTGCTTTATAGACTGGATGCTAATGGATAGTGGTATTATTAAAAATAGCGAGAAAACGGCCAGAAACTTATTTACGTATTCTGGCCGTTTTCCTTTTTAAAAAATATTATTCCGCGTTTTTCTGGTGAGACCTCCTTATTGGTATATATACATGTTTTTTCCGTAAATGGAGAAACTATTGAAGTAAATGATAAGGGGGCAGGCAGGGTGAAAGCAAAAAATCAGCGGTTTCATAAACTATCCGTTATACAGCCTGCTGCTTGTCTTAGTAAAACGCAGAGAGAACTAACTAAGCTGCAAAAGCAGGTGCAACAAAGTAAAGAAATTGCGGCTTTACTTAGCACTATCGTAAAAGATTTACGTAAGGCGGCCGCTCCAGAAGGCGAGCCCTTTCAGTTTACAGATGATATTAGTATCAATGAACAGTTGGTGCGCAGCGTATTGCTGCGCTGTGATGATATGGTTTACCGCACCTTTTTGGCGGGCAATCGTAAGGCGCTGCTTGTTTATGCAAGCAGTCTGACAGATACCGAAAAACTTGAAAATACTGTGCTTAGCTGTTTAACTGGCAGGTTAAACAGCACCCAGCCGTTAGACGTTAACCAAATTATTAATATTTTAATTACAGCAGCGAATGTTGCTGTTGTCAGTAAAGCCTCGCTAGTATTTGGCAATATTTTAAAAGGAAACGCGCTACTCCTAATTGACGGTTTTTCACAGGTATTCTTAATAGAAGCGCTAAAATACGATAAAAGAGCTATCAGCAAAGCTGAAAATGAGGACGCAGCTAGGGGGCCGCATGATGCTTTTAATGAAACGCTAAGCGATAATATTGGTCTGGTACGTCATCGTAGCAATGATCCTGATTTGAAGGTTGAAATATTTGCGATTGGTGCAAGAACGCAAACGTCAGTAGCCATGTTGTATGTGGATGATATTGTTAAGCCAGGTTTGGTAGATGAGGTCCGAAAAGATCTTTTGTCTATTCGCATTGATAAAGTAATTCTTGCTGCCAATATCGAAGAGTTTTTAGACGGTCAGATTTGGAGCCCCTTTCCCCAAGCTCTATCGACGGAGCGGCCTGATAAGATTATTGCCAGTTTATATGAAGGCAGAATTGGTATTATTGTGGATAATTCCCCTACTGCGCTGGTAGTACCGGCAACGCTGCAGGATTTTATGCAGGCTGTTGATGATTACACAGAGCGTCCTATCATTGCCAGCGTTATTCGCTTAACCCGTTACGTTGCAGCGCTATTTGCCGTGTTTTTACCGGCGCTGTATGTAAGCGTAGTATCTTATCATCCGGGAATACTGCCGTCAGGCCTGGCGATTTCAATTGCCGAGCTTAGAGCCAAAACACCGTTTCCTTCCTTATTGGAGGCGTTTTTGATGGAAGCGCTGCTCGAAATATTTCAAGAAGCCATTGTGCGTTTGCCGCAAAAGCTATCTGCAGCAGCTGGCGTTGTGGGCGCTTTAGTAATTGGAACGACTGTTGTGGAGGCTGCGCTGGTCAATGCTTTACTTGTTGTGGTAGTCGCGCTTACCGGGTTATCTTCCTTTAGTATGCCTTCCTATACATTCGGTCTGGCCTTGCGCTTTTTTCGCATAGCGGCGTTGTTGTCAGCTGCTGTTTTAGGCCTGTATGGACTCATTATTTCGGCAATTGTCATGATGGTTTATCTCTGCTCACTCAGATCCTATGATGAATCCTATCTGGGCAATCTTTTGGATATAACGCTGCTTAGCGATTGGAAGGATGGGCTGGTACGGCTGCCCTACAAATTTCTTAAGGCTAGGCCTAAAAGATTTGGCGCCAAAGACAAAAAGAGACTGGGCGGTGGAATTTAGTGGCAAAACTTGAGGGGAAAAGAAAAATGTCCTCTTGGCAGCTCGGGCTTGTTGTCACTTCGGGCCTCTTAAATGCCAGGCTGCTTCCGGCAACAAGTTACTTAGTAAGTCATGCGCAGCAATTTGCCTGGCTGAGTTCAGCTCTAGCCGGACTACTTTTTTATTTAGCAGCGTACTTTATCCTGCGGCTGGCTGAGCATTTTCCCGAAGAGACATTAGGTGAATATACTTCGCGCTTGGTGGGGAAGAGGCTTGGCTCTGTTATTATAGCTTTTTTTATCCTAGTTATGTACTTAAATATCGTCAATTGTACCATTGCCATTGTCAATGTATTTTCTTTATATCTTTTGGATCAGACCCCACGGCAAATTTTGATTATTGTTCTTTTATTGGCGGCTGCTTATTGTACTTTGCAGGAGTGGGGGGTAATATTACGAGTAATTCAGCTTTTAGCTATTTCAGTGCCGCTGCTTTTCGCTTTTTACAGCCTGATTTTTCTTAATTTTAATCTCTTGAATTTGCTGCCGCTCTGGCCTGATAGCTTTGGCGGGATAATTAGGGGGATTTTTGATCATACCGATTATTATCCAGGTTATGAGTCCATCCTTGTACTTTTGCCGCTTGCCAGACGCGGCACAGTTAGTTTTGCTAAAACTATTGGGTGGGGTTTTTTTGCAGTTACCCTAATGTATGTCTTAGGCGCCATAATATTTATCGGAGCTGTTTCGGCGAAAACCGGGGCAAATGTTTCAGAGCCGGTAATTTATGCCCTCAAAAGCGTAGAATTGCCGGGAACCTTTATTGAGCGTTTAGAAGATTATATGATCATGTTTTTTATGCCCGCGACTTATATTTCTATGGTTTTAAGCTATTTTAGTATAGGCGAAGTGTGTCATAAATGGTTAAAATTTAATAATCATCAAACGTTCGTGCCGGTTTTTTTGCCGCTACTATTTTTTGTTTGTAATATTGTTGATTCGCCGGAGCAAAGGGAAATATTAAGAAATATTAGTATGTATATAACGCTGCTTTTTTCTTTTGGTATTACGCTGCTATTACTACTTTTAGCAAAACGCAGGAAAGGAAGTTCTGAGCAATGTTTTATAGGCGAAAAGCGCTAACGGAGATGGCATTAAAAATCCTAGCGGCTGCCATGAGCATTTTTATTTCTTTTTTAACAGCTGGGTGCTGGGATTTAAAAGAAACGCAAGACCGCAATTTTGTGCTGATTGCCGCTATCGATGATGCTGCTATTGCCAAAAAGTCGGCAAGTGAAGACGAGAAAGCCCGGATACAGACTTTTGTGCAAAAGTACGGCGCCAAAGAATATATGCTTAGCCTGCAGATACTCAAACTTGCCAAATCTGAAAGCAAGGGCGGCGGGGCGCAAGCCGAAAGGACTTTCGTAATTTCAAATACCGGTAAGCCGCTCTTTGAGATGGTACGGGATATGCTGGGGCAAAGCAGTAAAAGTTTATATTTTGAGCATCTTGCGGCCGTTGTTGTAAGTGAAGCGGCTGTAAAGAAAAATGGGCTGCAGCCTATTTTGGATTTTTTTCGCCGGGATCCGGAAATGCGCTGGCGTACTAGAATATTTATTACGCCTGGGGATGCCCTGGCAATTGCCAAGTACAATCCGCCATCCGGCGAACCTGGCGGTAGGTATCTAGAAGGGCTGGCTAAAAATAACAAAAGGGATATCCATATAGCTGGGCTTAAAAATGATATTGGTTATATTACCCAAGCTATCGATAATGGCGCTGATTACACTATACCAAGGCTGGATTATACGGATAACGTACCTAAGGTAGGCGGGGTAGCCTTGTTTAAAAAGGATAGATTGGTAGGCTATGCCGACGAGTATATTACCAGTGGTCTTAAATTTATTTATGGCACGGAAAAATCGGCAGTTATACCTGTTAAATGTCCTATACATCCTGATGATGAGGTTGTCTTTGAACTTTTTAAACATGAAACAAAAATTGTACCGCATATTGAGGGGGAAAATATTTACTTTACGCTTGCTATTACCATGCAAGGCAATATCGGCGAATTTGATTGTAAATATCAGCACAATTTGCATGATTATGCTTTTTTGCACAGTGTTGAGCAGGCTATAGCTGCAGAAGTTTCGCAAAATGCCCAGGAAACATGGAAATTTGAACAACAGCTTGGCATTGATACCTATAATGTAAAGACAACATTAAAAGGGTATCATCCTTTTGAGTGGCAAAAAATCAAGGACCGCTGGGAGGAAATTTACCCTAGCGTTCCCTTGATAGTTTCAGTCAATGTTACTATTCGCGCTGTTGGCGAACATGATTAGCCAAAAACAAAACCGATTAGTAAAAAAGAGACAGCCGTGCCGCTCCATATTACGGCTGTCCACCAGGCCAGACGGGCTTCAACCATAGAATTTTGTGCGCTGAATATTGTGCAAAGCCGCCAGGAAATACCGGCGGCAATAAAACATATTAATATTGCCCATGACGAAAAGTAATGCAGGATAAAATATATGACGCGCTGCCAATAGAAGTTCCACATAACCGCTCCTAAAATTTTTTACTATATATAACGCATTAATGATTTCTTGATAAATTGCCTCACTTATGCCTCCCTTGTTAAAGCAATGTCAAATACCTATCATGGGAATAATAGTAAAAAGCAACCCTCCCCCTGTCGTTGAAGCGACATCCCCCTCTATGAGGGAGACACGATAAAGCCTCCATCTTTGAGGGAGGTGGTGCGAAGCACCGGAGGGAGTATGGTAAGGCTGGACTAAATACTAAAAAACTTCCTTCATAGTTGAAATAACAGCCCCCTAAAATAAATTGGTATTTATTTTAAGCATAGGTAGTTGACATTGCTTTCGCAAGGGGGACTTGGGTTAAAACTTTTAGCAAAGGATTGTTTGTAAGTCATTGTAAGCATATCGGCTAATAAGATTGCTTTATAGGGAAAATTCTTTAATGCGTTATATATAGTAGTTTTAAAAACGCAAACGTTTTATTTGTTAGTATTGCCATTAAGCGGTCAGAGTAAACTATTGTAAAGGCTTTTAGAATTTTAAGCAGGGAATAGACACTTTGCCATAATAGAAAAAGTATTATTTGTCAGCAGTATCATGTTCCGCATTCCTATTTAGAAATTTCATAGCAAGCTCATCGCGTAAGCCGGGAACATTTGTTGTTCCTTTTTCTTTTGCTATCCGATAGAATTCGCATTTATAATTGATGCGATCGAGCGCGTTTTGTAAGAGGGCAATTTGTTTTTCGGTTTTTTCTTTTTGTACAGCGAATAACTCATAGCGCTGAGCAATAGTCGAATCTCCTGCTTCGCACCAGTCAAAAAACTGTTTGATATCCTTTAGCGGCATGTCGGTAGTTTTTAAGCATTCAATCATTTTTAGGCATTCTACATCAGTATCATCAAATACTCGGATATTTCCGGACGTTCGATTGACCAGCGGAAGCAGGCCTTCTTTATCATAGTACCGCAGGGTGGATATTGATATATTTAACATTTCCGAAATCTCACCAATGGAATAAGTCATAAAGCACCTCAAATATATTTAAAATTAGTATTGACCTAAAGTTAGGTTTAGGTATTAGAATATATTTATCATAAAATATATAAAAATTTTATGCAAGACAAAATGTACTTTAATTATAAAATTGGAAAAGGAGAAAAACATGGAAAGAAAAGAACTGGAAAAGGTATCTGACTTTTTACTGGGAGAAGAAAATAGTGCTTACGCTGCTTATTTTATTGGGAAAAGCTATTTGAGTCTGCTCAATAGTAAGGAAGTAAGTATCTATAATGTTACGTTTGAACCAGGCTGCCGCAACAATTGGCATATTCATCATGGCGGCGGGCAGATATTAATCTGCGTAGGCGGTCATGGCTGGTATCAGGAGATGGACAAGGAACCGCAGCTTTTAAAGAGCGGTGATGTAGTATATATAGCCCCTGAAATCAAACATTGGCACGGCGCTGTCGCAGATGAGGCTTTTGCACATCTGTCTTTATCTGTTCCGGTTGAAGGCGCTTCCAATGAATGGTGTGAGCCAGTGACAGATGAAGAATATGAAAAATTAGGATAAAAGTCAGGTTTGACAGCAAGGAGAAGAGCTATGAAAAAACAGACGGTAGGCCGAGCGGTTCTGAGAACATTTGCACCTAAATTTGCCGAATTAAATGATGATGTTTTATTTGGTGAAGTATGGGCCCGCGAGGATAAATTGTCGGTGAGGGATCGCAGTGTAATTACGGTAACGGCATTAATAACAAAAGGGATTTTTGACAATTCTTTAAAATACCATATGACAAATGCCAAAAATAACGGCGTGACTTCAGAGGAAATTGCTGAAATTATAACGCATCTAGCGTTTTATGTGGGATGGCCTAATGCGTGGGCTGCATTTGCCCTGGCAAAAGAAGTGTGGGTGGACTAGGTCTTTTAGGATAATAAGCTGGTTAGTTGAAGAAAGTTTTTTGAAGAGCATGGATGGGAGAACATTTCAAAGAGAAATCAGGCCTAAGATTAAGCGGGCGTTTGATGATGATTCTTATAACCGGAGCAAGAAAAAGACAGGGGATGGTGGTTTGTCTTGTTTTAAAGACATTCCACCGTCTCCTGTCTCTGTTTAAGACTGGGCCTCAAGTAGCACCTAGTCACTATTTTGCTGATTTAGTTTGAGTTGTTCTTCACCCCATAGATACAATTGGTGCAGAGCAGGAAACAAGGTTTTTCCTCGTTCTGTAACCGAATATTCAACCAACTTAAAGTACATGGGCTGTAAAAATGCATGGTGCAATATACGAATTATTTATAAAAGGCTATTGACTTAAAGTTAACTCCAGGATTTATAATCCAAATATAGAGAGTGTGAGGTGAATAGATATGTCGAAAAAAATTTTGGTGGTTTATTATTCTCATTCAGGCAATACCCGTAAACTTGCGAATATCCTTGCGGGAAAATGTGGTGGAGGCTTGGTGGAGGTAGTGCCAGAAAAAGCGTATCCCACAGAGTATCGCGCAGTTGTTGATTTGGCGCAAAAAGAACTTAAAAATGGGTATCATCCTGCCATTAAAGCACAAGTAAATGGCATAGCAGATTATGATACGATCTTAGTGGGTACACCAAATTGGTGTAGTACTATTGTGCCACCGCTGCAAACTTTTCTTGAAAGCAATGATTTTACGGGCAAAATCATTCTGCCGTTTTGTACCCATGGAGGGGGCGGAGCAGGCTATATTGAACAAACCGTCAAACGCTTATGTCCTGCAGCTAAGGTAGAGCATATTTTTGCAAGTTATGGCAGTTCGTTTACTAAAGCGGATGTGGATAAATGGCTGCAGCAAAACGGCTTTCAGGTTAAATAGCAGCATATCAGAATTGGCGAAACAAAACCGTTTGATACCGGAGAGAGCGTAAAGGATGAGATTATATGAAGAGGGTTTTCCTGGACATTGTTGTGTTGGTGCTGTTCCTCTTGGTTATGAGCTTTCAATTTTTACCCAAAATACTCCATGAAGTGCTAGGCGTCCTTATGCTGGCAGCAGTAGTGTTTCATCTCATCTGGAATCGACTATGGTTTTCCTCGTTACTTAGAGGGAAATGGAATTTCAGGCGAGGCCTGTCTATGGCGATTAATTGCCTGCTGATTGTCAATGTGGTGATTATCCTGGCAACTGGTATGATGATTTCCAACCATTTGTTCAAGGGAATTCTGGGAATATATTTACAGAGAAATATAACGGTGCATCAGCTTCATGTATCTTTGCCTTATTTGGTGCTTATTTTGATTGGACTTCATCTGGGACTGCATTGGCCAGCTTTATGGCAGCGTTTTACTGCCTGGCGCCATTGGAATTTGCAGTCGCTAAAATACCGGGTTGGCTGTTACTTTATGCTGGTTTTCTTTATTGCTGGTGGTGTCTATGGTTCTTTTATGCATCAGATTGGGGATCGGTTGCAACTCAAGCATCTCTTTATAACGAAAGCAACTGAGGCTCCTTTCGGGATATTCCTGCTCATGCTCCTGAATATCATCGGCATGTATGCCGTGGTAAGTTTTTATAGCTCTAAGAAGAACAAGGGCTTGTCAGGATAAAATGCCTGAAGAATTAATTTGAAAATGCGTTTTTAGTAAAGAAAGGGGTTTTACAATGAAAAAGATTATAACACTCTGCTTATCGGTATCGATGATTATGTTGTTTACTGCCTGTGGTACGACTAAAGGAGCAACACCCTCGCAAGCGGCGCAAAGTACAGTGGCGGAAAAACCTGCGCCAGAAATGGCAGCACAAAAGCCACAGGGGAACAGTAAAATCCTAGTTGCCTATTTTTCCAGTACAGGCAATACGAAAGCCTTGGCTGAGAATGCGGCTGACATTCTCAAAGCAGATCTTTATGAAATTGTAGCAGACAAAAAATACACCAGTGAGGATCTAAACTATAACAATGAATCTACGCGTGCTACCGTAGAACAGAAAGATAACAGCGCACGCCCAGCCATTAGCGGGAAGGTGTCTTCTTTTGCACAATACGACACAATTGTAATTGCTTATCCCATCTGGTGGGGACAGGCTCCGCGGATTATCGATACTTTCTTGGAAAGCTATGATTTTTCAGGTAAGAAAATCGTACCGCTTTGTACATCAGCCGGTAGCGATGTAGGCTCTAGTGCAGACGCACTTCATTCTTTGTGCTCTGCTTCTGCAAACTGGGTGGAGGGCAAACGTTTCACGAAAGGCACATCAAAACAGGAACTACAGCAGTGGTTTTCGAGTCATCAAATCAAGTCAAGCAAATAGCATTTGAAGCCAAGGAAGAGATAGGAGGGGGCGTATGAACAGAGGCGAGTTCTTGAAAGTTAGCGGCATGGGTACATTGATGCTCTTATTGAGTGGCTGTGGCTTGTCTGCACTAGTTGGTGAAAAGGGGAACCAAGAAAAAATACCCCAAAAGGGAAGCGTATCAGGAGGAAAAAGTATGAAAATTGTAGTTATTAATAGCAGTCCGCACCCGAAAAATGAATCCACATCGATTTATTTATCTGGGCGGTTTACGGAAGGGGCAGAGAGTGCAGGACATGAGGTATTTACTTTTGATGCAGCCAATGAGAATACACATCCTTGTCGTGGCTGTGATAAGTGCCATATGGATGGTCCTTGTATCTGGCAGGATGCTATTGAACAGACACTTATGCCGAAAATGCTGGAGGCAGATTTACTGGTGCTCGTTACACCGCTTTACTATTTCGGCATGTCTGCACAGCTAAAAACGATAATAGACCGCTTCTATTCTCGTACAGGCAAACTGCATGGCAAAAAATCGGTACTTTTGGCAACAGCTTATGATAGTGCTGATTGGACAATGAGTGCGTTGGTTGATCATTATGATACATTGGTGCGTTATATGGAATGGAAAGATGTCGGGAAGGTACTGGGCATTGGCTGTGGTGCTCGTTCCTTAGTAGAAAGGTCTGAATTTGGGAATCAGGCCTATAAAATTGGCGCAAATCTTTAAGCAACTACCTATTACCAAGAAATCCTGGTAGTGCAAGGATTTCTTGGTTTATACAGAATAAACACGAAATACCAAATTGAATGTAACGGAGTGAAAATAATATGAGAAAAAGTAAAATGGTGAAGCGGTTATTAATGCTTATGGCATGCGGTGTCATTATGGGTATTGGTGGCAGTGAGTCTGCCCTGGCAGCAGAGGCCGTACAGCCAATGACGGCGATTGTGCCTAAGGAAACCATTGATGTAGCTAAGCTTTCTAATGAATGGGACAAAACGTTCCCGGAAAATTTAAAGGTCCAGCACCACAAGGTAACATTTCACAACCGCTATGGGATTACGCTCGTTGCTGATATGTATACTCCCCAAACTATGAAAAAGACAGATAAACTCCCAGCTATCGCAGTGGCTGGACCTTTTGGGGCAGTAAAGGAGCAGGTATCTGGTCGATATGCGCAGGAACTGGCTGCCAGAGGATTTTTGACGATTGCGTTTGATCCGTCATACACTGGTGAGTCTGCTGGAGTGCCACGCAATACTACTTCACCCGATATCAACACAGAAGATTTTTCGGCGGCTGTAGATTTCCTTTCTAATCATGAGAATGTAAATTCAGAACGTATCGGTATTCTTGGCATCTGCGGCTGGGGCGGTTTTGCTATCAATGCAGCTGCGATGGATCCACGCATCAAGGCTACAGTTACTTCTACGATGTATAACATGAGCAGGGTTATTGCCAATGGTTACTTTGACAATGATAAGGATGCAGCAACTATAAAGGCAGAGCGTATGGCACTGCGCAAGACAATCAGTGCACAACGCACGATGGACTATAAAAATGGCACCTATAAGATGGCAGGTGGCGTACCAACAGAGGTTACAGAAGATACACCGCAGTATGTCAAGGACTATCATGACTTCTACCAGACCAAGCGTGGTTATCATCCACGTTCCTTCGGTTCTACGACCGGTGCAACACTAAGCTCGGTGCTGGATTTCACGAACATGCCCATTACTATATACAGTGATGAGATTGAGACACCAGTACTCATAATTCATGGTGAAAAGGCTCATTCACGATATTTCAGCGAAAGTGCATTTAAGCAGCTGAAAGGCCAGAACAAAGAACTCATGATTATCCCAGGTGCTGTACATACTGATCTCTACGATAAGATGGATGTGATTCCGTTCGATAAAATTGAAGCATTTTATCGAACAAATCTGAAATGAGTGGTTGGGCTGGTCGAAGAGAATTATACCCACTTTTGACATAGCAAATAGCATATAGTAGATGGCGCAATTTGCAGTCATGATATCGGAGTAATAGAGATATAAAAGGCAAGCTGTCAGAAGATTGATTCTGAGCGGCTTGCCTTTTTAGCGTTAGGGATTATTTTTAAACATCCAGCTAATACACATAGCTGTTATGACCAAAGAATAAATAGGCAGATAGCTAAATAACAAAGTTTAAAAAGTACTTGACTTGAAGTTAAGACAAGGTGATACTCTTAGAACATACAGTAAACTAATGATGGTTAATGGGAGGCATTGACATGCTAATTTCAGAGGTTAGTGAAAAATACGGTTTGACTCAGGACACACTGCGCTATTACGAACGAGTCGGTTTGATTCCAACGGTTCCGCGTAAACCAAACGGCATTCGCGATTATGACGATTACAGTTGCGGGTGGGTCGAATTCATTCATTGTATGCGAAATTCTGGTATTCCGGTAGAAGTTCTTGTTGAATATGTCCATCTTTATCAGCAGGGAAGTAAAACCAAAGAGGCCAGAATTGGACTTTTAAAAGAAGAATTAAAGAGTTTAGATGAGCGTATTGAAAATTTGCAGGCAACAAGAAAGCGATTGGCCTATAAAATTGAACACTACAATGATTTTGATAAAGCTTGATGAACTTGTTTTCAGAATGAATCTGGGGGAATTATAAAGGTAAAATACACTGGAGAATGATAGAGAGATGATTAAAAAAGTGTTATTGGCGTTATTGATAATTTTAATATTACTTTCTTTTATGGTGGTACTGTATGTACAGCAGCCCCAGTTTGGTAGTCTGCCTAAAGGGGGGTATCTTGAAAAAATTCAAAAATCACCCAATTATAGTGAGGGACAGTTTCAGAATTTAGTTTCTACCACGGTAGTAGTTAATGAGAACAATTCAATTTCTACTTTTTTGAAGTTTTTATTTTCAAAAAAGGAACAGCAGATACCAAGCGCCCCGATTCCCGGTATAAAAACGGATCTGATGGCTTTAGACCCTACCGAGGATATTGTGGTTTGGCTGGGGCATTCTTCGTATTATTTGCAGCTTGGGGGAAAACGGATACTCATTGATCCGGTATTTAGTTCCTATGCATCACCCGTGTTTTTTGTAAATAAAGCGTTTGCCGGGAGTAACCAATATAAACCGGAAGATATGCCGGAAATAGACTATTTGCTGATTTCTCATGATCATTGGGATCATTTGGATTATCCGACGATTATGGCGCTAAAACCTAAAATCAAGCAGATTGTCTGTCCTTTAGGTGTCGGCGCGTATTTTGACCAGTGGGGGTTTAAAGAGGCGCAGATTTATGAGGGAGACTGGTTTACCAAGATAGAATTTGAAAATGATTTTGTTATTCATGTACTGCCAGCCCGCCATTTTTCCGGTCGCTTACTGACGAGAAACAAAACTTTATGGGCTGGGTTTGCGCTGATAACGCCGCAGCATCGTGTTTATTATAGTGGTGACGGAGGATATGGGCCGCATTTCAGGGAAATCGGGGAAATGTTCGGCGGTTTTGATCTGGCCATTATGGAAAACGGCCAATATGATCTGGGCTGGCCATATATCCACATGATGCCGGAAGAAGTAGCCAAGGCTGCTGAAGAACTCAAGGCTAAAGCAATACTTCCGGGACATGCCGGCAAGTTTGCTATGGCAAATCACGCGTGGAATGATCCGTATAAACGTATTGTTCAGGCTAGTCAAGATAGAAATTACCGGCTTCTTACACCAATTATTGGGGAGCCAGTGGAACTCAAAAATCAGGAACAGTACTTTGGGTTTTGGTGGGAAAATATAAAATAGGGTATTCATGTCTTATACCAAAAAGAGAACTGACAGCTGTCATATCACAGCTTTAGTTCTCTTTTTAGTTATTTACAAAAAATACTTGACCTGGAGTTAACACAAGGTGATAGACTGACTTAAAAGGGAGTATGGAGTGGAGAGTTATCAGGGGTTTTACCCAATTAGCCATGATGTTATTAGCTTTCAGTGTAATCAAAGCTGTAATATAAATTGAATAAATAGGAAGAATATTATTGTTAGTACTAGAGAGGGGCAAGAAAAAATGTCAAGCAAGGTATATTTTGTAAACTTAAGATCAAGAACAGACAAGAACAATAAAATTAATAAGATAAGGAACTTATTTGACCGTGCCGGGTTCAATGAGTTTATTCAGCCGAGTGACCTTACTGCGGTCAAGCTGACCTTTGGGGAACGCGGCAGTGATGGTTTTATTAGTCCTGTTTTTGTACGTCAGGTAGTGGATAAAATCAAAGAAAAAGGTGCTAAGGCTTTTCTCACAGATACCAATACGCTTTATTCAGGAAGCCGGCATAATTCAGTGGACCATTTACTGACCGCACTTGAGCATGGCTTTGATTATACGGTTACGGGTGCGCCAATTATTATAGCTGATGGACTGCGCAGTGAGAACATTACTGAAGTAGCGATTGATAAAAGACACTTTGCTAAGGTCAAACTGGCTGCAGATCTTGTCAGTGCTAACAGTATGATTGTATTATCTCATTTTAAGGGTCATGAAATGGCAGGGTTTGGCGGAGCTATAAAAAACCTAGCTATGGGCGGCGCACCGGCGCTCGGGAAAAAAGAGCAGCATGCGCTTAAGATTATCGTCGATCAAGACAAGTGCATCGGCTGTAATAAATGTGCTGGGGTTTGTCCGGAACAGGCGATTGGTATGGCTAATAAAAAGGCAAGTGTTAGTGCAGAGATGTGTATCGGCTGCGGCGAGTGTCTGACGGTTTGTCCTATAAAAGCCAACGGCATGGATTGGACAACAGACCTAATAGCCTTCCATGAACGAATGACCGAATACGCCTATGGAATTGCCAAGGCGCATGAAAAACGTATCGGTTATATGAACTTTCTTTTGAATATTACGCCTGACTGTGACTGTGTGCCGTGGAGTGATGCACCGATTGTTCCTGATATCGGATTTTTGGCTTCAACCGATCCCGTAGCGATTGACCAGGCAAGCTTTGATCTCGTAAATAAGCAGCTTGGGTTCACTGAATCTTTTCTTTCCTCAAACCATGAAGCTGGCGCGGATAAATTTCATGGTCTGCGTTCGTATATAGACGGTACTGTTCAAATGCGCTATGGTGAAGAAATAGGCATGGGTAGCCGTGATTATGAATTAATTAGTCTGTAGGCTTTTGATAAAATTCTGGAAAAGGTCTCAAAATAGGTGTATAAACCTAGCTTGAGACCTTTGTTTTAGTAAATTAACTAAGATTTTTTGTAGGAGGCATGGATATGGAATATCGAATATTAGGCAGAACAGGCATCAGAGTCAGCGCTATTGGTATTGGCGGTGAGGGGTTTGAAAATAAAAGCTATAAAGATTGCAAAATCATTATTGACTGTGCAATCAAAGAAGGTATTAACTATATTGACATGTATAATTCAAATCCACAAGTCAGGAATAATGTCGGCAAAGCGCTAAGTAGGTATCCGCGCAGCAGTTTTGCTGTTGAAGGGCATTTATGCACTACTTGGGATAATGGCCAATATCGGCGAACACGGGATGTTAATGAAACAGCTATTGCCTTTCAAGACTTGCTGGCTAGAACTCAGTTTGATTATGTCGATGTGGGAATGATCCATTATGTTGATGAAGAGCAAGACTTTGACAATATATTTAATGGTGAAATCATTAAATATGCAGAGGCGTTAAAGGCCAAAGGCCGGATTAAGGCTATCGGCATATCAACTCATAATACCGATATTGCCTTTCGTGCAGTAGCCACAGGGATCGTTGACGTAATTTTGTTTAGTATTAATCCTGCTTATGATATGCTACCGGCCAATGAAGATGTAAACATACTGTTTGAGGAAAGTACTTTTAACAACAGAACCTATGAAGGCATTGATTTAAAACGTGATAAACTATACCGCACTTGTGAAAATGAGGGTGTTGCCTTAACGGTTATGAAAGCCTATGCGGCGGGAGTGCTGTTTAGTGATAAACAATCGCCGTTTAAAAAATCCATGACGCCTGTTCAGTGCTTGCATTACGCTTTAACCAGACCGGCAGTTGCTTCGGTCATGGTAGGTGTAGGTAATCAGGCACAAGTCCTGGCCGCATCAGCCTATTTTACCGCAAGCTACAAAGAAAAAGATTACAGTGAGGTGCTGTCTAGTGCTCCGAAAAGTTCATTTAGCGGACAGTGTATGTATTGCGGGCATTGTGCGCCATGTGCGAAAAAAATAGATATTGCTTTAGTAAATAAATATTTGGATTTAGCCTTAATTCAAACAGAGTTGCCTGAAACAATCAGAGATCATTATGGTTTATTAGAGCATCATGCCAAGGAATGCATAGCATGCGGATTGTGTATGAAAAATTGTCCATTTAATGTAGATATTATTAATAAAATGAAGCAGGCGGCTAAACTATTTGGAAAATAGCAATAAGACAGGAGCAGCATAAAAGCACTTGACAGAGAGTTGTCTCAAAGTGCTAGACTAATACTAATAGACAGTTTTTAGTAGAGGCTAGGTGATATAATTGAAAAAATACGGATTTAGGTTTCTGATTGTTTGCGGCATAGTTTTTGTATGCTGCATAGCTATAGCTAAATATTTTGCGGCGGGTTACACGCTTGATGAAGCGAATATTTTGCATGTCATTACGGCAGATATGAAGCATGAGCATACAATTTCATGGAAGACGGAAAGTTTGGGCGAACAAGGATATTTGGAGATACGTTCCAAACAAGCTAAAAATATTGTAAAAATCGATGCAGAGGCAGCAGAGCTGCCTGCCTACAATGGTCAGCCTGCTATGCGTTATACGGCGCATCTTACCAATCTTTTGCCAGGCACTGACTATGAATATCGTGTAGCTGTTGGCAAACGGCAGTCTGTTTGGAAAACGTTTAAGACAGAACCCGAGGTAGCGTCCTTTAAAACACTTATTTTTGGTGACTCACAGTCTGTTTCTTATAAAGATTGGGCCAAAACCGTGCAGAATGCCTGGGAAAATAATAGGGATGCCGCTTTCTTCATTAATATGGGTGATCTTGTTGATAACGGCCAGGATAATTCGCAGTGGAATTCGTGGTTTACTGGAGCAGCGCCGCTACTGGGCTCACTCCCTATTGCTCCAGTCATGGGAAACCACGAAACCTATAGTCTCGATTGGAAGATGGCCAAACCTGATTACTATCTTGCGCTGTTTTCCCTGCCCGATAACGGTCCAGAAGGCCTCA